>DAIPZI010000027.1:0-13478 GCA_036782275.1 Crocinitomicaceae bacterium | reverse complement strand
CTCCGTTTATAGAAATGATTAAGCAAGAAAATCGAAGACTTGAAATATTGGTTGAAAGCATACTTGAAAGCTCAGCGCTAGAACAACAAAACATCAAATGGGGAAAAGACAGCGTAAACCTTTGCGAGGTTGCAGAGCTCGTTATAGAAAATGCTTTGTTTCGAGTTGGACCAGAAAACTGTTCTATTCAGCTGAAGAAGGGCCAGGAATCAATAATTGCTCTTTGTGACCGATTACACTTTAGAAACCTCCTTACAAACCTTGTGGATAACTCGATTAAGTATAGCGAGGGGAAGGCAACTGTTGTTATTGACATAAAACAAAACACAAATAATGTCGTTTTAACCATCTCAGATTCAGGAATTGGAATTAAAAAAGAACATCTCGATAAAATATTTGATAAATTGTATCGTGTTCCAACAGGAGACATCCATAATGTGAAGGGATTTGGTTTGGGGTTGAATTATGTAAAACGCATTTGTGATGGCTATAATTGGGATATTAAAGTAACAAGTCAATATGGTCAGGGCACAACATTTGTTATATCAATGAATAAAGAATGAAGGAAAATAAAAACATATTATTAGCTGAAGACGATGAAAATCTAGGAAAACTACTTGTCTCTTACCTTCAAGCAAAGGGGTTTCGTGTAGAGCTGGCTAGAAATGGCAAAATAGCTTACGAGCTTTTTAATAACACTAAGCATCATTTTGACCTCCTTATTTTGGATGTAATGATGCCTGAAATGGATGGGTTCACGTTGGGTTCTGAAGTTCGCCTTTTAGACCGTCAGGTGCCGTTATTGTTTTTATCTGCAAAGTCGATGAAAGAGGACAAGCTTAAAGGGTTTGATGTAGGTGCTGATGATTACATCACCAAGCCCTTTTCAATGGAAGAATTACTGGCTAGGATTAATGCTATACTTAAAAGAGCAGAACCTCATCAAAAAAATATTCAAGAAAAAATTCATGTTGGTAAGATTGAGTATGAACCTGAGCTCAGTGTGTTACACCTTGAAGATGGTGTAAAAAAATTGACCACAAAAGAGAATATGCTTTTGCGTTTATTGGTTCAAAATCAAAATGAACTACTTGATCGACAAGCAGCATTGCGTGCCGTTTGGGGAGACGATAATTATTTTAACGGCAGGAGTATGGATGTATACATTGCCAAGCTACGAAAGCTATTAAAAGAAGACTCTAATATTGAAATAATGAATGTACATGGTATAGGGTTCAAGCTGCTCGTAAAGCAATAATATGCAAAGAATTTTCTTTTCGAACTTGGTGTTAATGGTTCTTCTGAACCTGCTAATCAAGCCTATTGCTCTATTCGGAATTGATGCCACCGTTCAAAACAGGGTTGGTCCAGAAAATTACGGCCTCTATTTTTCCTTATTGAACCTTTCAGTACTCTTTAATATTCTTCTGGATTTTGGAATAAACAATTACACGACAAAAAACCTAGCCCAGAACCCCGAAGAGATTAAAAAATATTTTGGTCGGGTCTTCACTTTTAGAATCATCTTATTTAGCTTATACAGTGTTTTCACCTTTGGTCTCGCTTACTTTTTAGGGTATTCCGGGCGCCCGATGTTTCTCTTGTCTTTTCTCATCTTAAATCAATTTTTGATTTTAACTATTGCCTACTTTAGAAGTCATTTTGCGGGTTTTCACTTTTTCAAAACAGATGCTTTTATCTCTGTTTTAGACCGTGGACTTTTAATTATTGTTGGTGGTCTTCTTTTGTTTTCTCCTTGGGCTCCAAAGAATCTCCAAATTGAGTGGTTTATATGGATACAAACCTTTTGCTACGGAACCACCCTTGTCGTTGGTTTTATTTTATTAATTAAACACCTCAAGCGCCCCTACTTCTCTTGGGACCCCTCTTTTAGCATCAACCTCATTAAAAAAAGTTGGCCATATGCCCTTCTTATTGTTTTAATGTTGCTCTATACCCGTGTAGATGGTGTAATGCTCGAGAGAATCCACAGAAATGGCGCGTATGAATCAGGTGTCTACGCCCAAGGGTTTAGGCTTCTCGATGCACTCTACATGTTTGGAATGATCTTCGCTGGTTTATTGTTTCCATTATTTTCAAAACAGCTAAAAGAATCCATTCCTGCGGTATTAGAGCTGGTAAAAACTTCGGCAAACTTATTATTAAGCGGTGTCATTATTATCATTTTTGTTACCTGCTACAACTCCTCTTACATCTTAGGGTTAATCTATTCTGACTATTTGGAGGCAATAGAGCCTTTTCAATTTTTAATGCTTGGTTTTTTTCCAATTTGCATGAATTTTATTTTTGGAACGCTATTAACGGCGAATGGAAATCTCAAGGCTCTAAATTTGATTTCTCTCGGTGGAATCATTGCCAATGTTGCCATTAACCTTGTCCTCATTCCAAGTCATGGGGCTTTAGGCGCTGCTATCGCCACCTTTTTCACACAGCTCGTGACAGCCATATTGCAGTATTTTTATTGCGTGTTAAAATTCAAAATTCCTCTTAGAATAATTGGATTTCTAAAATTCGCTGTTCTTGTTGCTGGATTGTTTGGCGTCAGCCATTATTTTAATAATAGTGCTTATTTAATACTTCTCCAGCTCGCTGTTGGATTCCTTTTGACCTTTTCGTTGTCTTTAATAGATCTAAATTCTATGAAAGAACTGTATTTCTCTTCAAGAAGAATCAAATAAATTATAAGAAATAGAGTTTCAATTGTGTTTATATGTTCTATTTTCGTAACCTGAAATGATTCTAATGGAAAAAAATGATTTAAACTTAAACGAAGAAAGAGAACGCTTGTTGACGTTTTTATTTCGAAAAAGGAAAATAATACTGTCTTTTTCATTCGTTGTAAGTGCTTTAACCTTTGGCCTTTCGTATTTGATTACACCTCTGTATCTTTCTACGGCAATCGTATTCCCTGCTGCATCCAGCTCTGTTTCTTTTTCTGAACAAAGAAATACGAAGGCGTCTTCAATGGATTTTGGAGAAGAAGAACAAGCGGAACAATTGGTTCAAATTTTACAATCTGCGGAAATTAAAGACTTAATTGTTGAAAAATATGATTTAATGAATCACTACAACATAAAAGAAAGTGATGGAAACAAATATGATAAGTTAAACACTGCCTATGAGGGGCATTTTTCCTTTGAAAGAACGAGGTTTGGTTCAATAAAAATTGATGTTTTAGATCGAGACCCAAAACTTGCGGCAAAAATGGCAAACGAAATTATCAACCTTATTGACACCGTAAAGAATAATATTATTCGAAAAAGAACACTTCCTGCATTCAGGATTACGAAGAGAAAGAAAGAACAACTTGAAAATGAAATTAACACTTTATTAAATAAAATGGACAGCTTGTCTAAATTGGGTGTGGTTTCTCTCGATGTCAGGTCTAGACTTTTTCAGGCATTGGTTGATTCAAAAAATCCAAAAGAAAAAACGCAATTACAACAAAAAATAGAAATCAACTCGTTATTGGGTTCAACTTTTGATGGTTTAGAAAGAAAAAGAAATGAAAAAATTATAAAACTAGAAGATTTTAAAGTCGCATATGAGCAGGCAGAATCAGATGCTGCGGTGGACTTTAGTCATAAGTTTGTCGTTCAAAAAGCGAAAGTCGCAGATAAAAAAGACCAACCAAAAAGGATGATTATGACAATAATCGCCGCTTTTGGATCTTTCATATTCATTGTCTTCTCCCTTCTTATTGTGGAGCGATATAAAGAATTAAAGCTTAAGTCGTAAAATGACTAGCGTCAACAAAATCAGCCTATTCTTTGGCGCTCTGTGTCTTACAGCAATCTTTACTTTTTTTAATTCAACAAGAATGGAGGCTCTTGGCCTCTTTCCCATTGCCCTTCTATTTATTTATATGGCTGTTTTTGAAACAGAAAAGTTTTTTTTATCCATTGCCTTTCTCACCCCTCTCTCTGTCAACATTGAGGAATACACGGATAGTCTAGGGTTGTTTCTTCCCACGGAACCTTTGCTTTTTGGTTTAATGATTCTATTTCTTTTTATTCAAATAAAGTCCCCTTTTTTAGATGTTAGAATTTGGCGAAACCCGATCATTATTTGTGTTCTATCCTATGTCATTTGGCTCATTTTTACTTCAATTACCAGTACGGACCCCTTGATTTCTTTTAAATCTGTTCTGGCAAAACTTTGGTTTATTATTCCATTGCTGATCTTTGGGACGCACTTCTTTCGAAAACATGAAAATAGAATCGTTTTTCTTTGGTTATTTATAGTGTCGTGTTGCTTGGTTGTTTGCTTTACATTGGTCCATCATTCCATTTACGGTTTTGGCGAAGAAGAAGGCCATTGGGTGATGTGGCCCTTTTTTAAAGACCACACAATATATGGAGCAACCGTTGCCTTGTGTCTTCCCATAAGTCTTGCGCTTTTAAAACAAAAAGGAAGCCCTCCATTATCAAAAGCCATTTTAATTCTGTTAAACGTCATCTTGATTGTCGGACTAATTTTCTCCTATACAAGAGCGGCCTGGCTAAGCATTTTATGCGCTTCGGTAATTGGCTTGCTTGTTTATTTTAGAGTGAATTTTCGGTTTTTAGTGGGGCTTGGTTTGGCTTTTGCCCTTATCATTTATTCTCAATGGGATACGATACAGCTTGCCCTGGCAAAAAACACACACGAACATACCACTGAGGCGTTTGAAGAAAAAATTCAAAGTGCAGCAAACGTTACAACTGATGCATCAAATTTGGAGCGGATTAATCGTTGGGATTGTGCAGTACAAATGTTTAAGAAGAGACCTATAACGGGTTTTGGTCCCGGCACCTATGCTTTTGAATACGCCCCTTTTCAGGACCCTGAAAATCTAACGATTATATCAACAAATTTCGGAGATATGGGTAATGCACATAGTGAATATCTTGGGGCGTTATCTGAAACAGGACTGGTAGGTCTTCTGCTTTTTTTATCAATAGTTGCCTCAATCTTTGTTTATGCAATTCGTCTGTATTACCAAACCCCTGACCAAGAAAGCGATGTAAAATTATTAATTATGGGGATCATTATTTCTCTCTCCTCCTATTTCATTCACGCTTTTCTGAATAATTATCTTGACACAGATAAGGCGGCAGTGCCTGTTTGGGCAATGTGCGCTATGATTATTGCAATGAGCCTTCCTTTGGCTAACGATCAATCCATAGAGCAGGATTGAGGCTTTTCGTTGTCGTTCCGCTGACAAGGTGGACCTCAAAGTGAAGTAAGCCTAATGAATTGCCCTCACTTAAAATGGTTCCCACTTGTTGCTTTGTTTTAACCTTGTCGCCTTTAGAGACTGTAGTTTCTTTCAGATTACTATAAACTGTTCGATAATTTCCATGCTTTATAATAACAACCTTGCCAGAGCCAGGAATCGTAAAGACACTGGTCACCTCTCCTTCAAAAATGGTTCGCACCAACGAATTTGTTGGACACGATATATCTATCCCATTATTGTTCGTATATACCCCACTCAAAGACGGGTGCTGATTTTTACCGTACTTTTCTGTTATTGAACCTTTCGAAACAGGCCAGGGAAGCGCTCCTCTGTTGTTTTGAAATTTTTTACTGCTTATCTTTCCTTCTGACGATTCATCGTTTAAGCTTGTCGTATTTGCTTTTGGCGTTTCCCCTTTTTCTCTAGCGGCCTCTAATCTTCGTTTTTCTGCCTCCTTTCTTTTTCTTTCTATCTCTGCAAGCTCTCTTCTTATCGCTTCATTTATTTTCTTTTTTATCGCTTGCTTCTTTATTTCGTTTCTCCTTATTTCTGCAAGCAATAGACTTTCTTCTTTTTGGATTTTTTCAAGCACTTCCATTTTTTTTCCCCTATCCTTCTCTATTTGCGCTCTCTCCTTTCTTTTCTCAGACAAAGTTTCTTGCTTTTTCTTTTTTTCAATTTCTATAGCTTCTATTTCTTCTTTAATCTTAGCTTGGTCTTGCACAATTAATGCCGCTTGTTTTTTATGCAAAGCTGAAACACTTTTTAGGTATTTGTTTCTTTTTTGAGCTTCATAATAGCTGTCTGCGGAAAGCACAAACATCATTTGACCACTTTTATTTCTGTTTTTATAAGCGTTCAGAATCATCTCCTTGTATTGCGCTTTAAGCCTTTCCATTCGAAGCGTTAACGCTTTCACTTTTTCGTTTTTTTCCTGAATATAAACATTCGCCATTTTGACCTGGTTATCATAAATTTTCAGTAACGCCTCTCTGCTATTGATTTGATTCTCAATGAGCTTTAATTCATTAAGTGAGGCCTCCCTATTTGACGAGACTTTTTGTAATAAGCTTTTGGTATTTGTAATCTTTTTTTCAAGCTTTTTCTGCTCTCTTTTTAGCTTGTCACTTTTCGATTGCGACAAGGCGCTAAAACAGATGCTGAAAAATAAAATAACATTAATTACACGTTTCATAATTTTCAGGGATTATTAGCGATAGTTTTCTCGGGATATTAATTCTTAGCTTATTAAATACCATTTTAATTTCAGCTGACGTTTTAGGCCCTGAAAGAGAAACGTTCATTTCTTTGGGGTAAAGTCGGTCTTCTTTTTCTTGCCATTCAACGTATTTTATGTCGATTTTAAATGAATCTGCAGGACTGTAAATATGTGCAGAAGAAAGGCCATTTGCCTCCGAGTTCAATTCGTAAGTGTAAATTAAATTCGTTTTGTGTCGTTTTTCGCTTTTTTTCTGTTCACGCTTTTTATGGGTAGAAATAATATACTCATATGGATTGCTTAACACATGGTACTTGGCGCCTTTTGTATATCCGATAGGCAGGCCAAAGAATAATTCTTGAATGTTTTCAAAAGACAATTCTATACCCCAAAGCTCCGAATATTCCGTAATCGCATTTTCAGTATAACACTTGTCTTTTTTATTGACAATCGTAATCCTTTGAGTATCTATATAGGCTGTAAAAACGGGTATTGCCGCATAAGACAATATCGTACTCAAAGCCGAATCCTGTACAATATTCACCGAGGACTTAAAAGAAACCTTTCTGTCTTCATCTGAATACGTCACCTTTATTTTTGAATAAAAATACTGAGGTCTTTCAGAGTGGAGGCTGTCCATTTTTTCTACAAACAGCTTTTCTTTTAGTTTCTTAAGCTTTTGAGGTTTTTCACCAATCTCCGACCATTGACTCGAACACGAGGCTAAAACCAATGATAGTGTCAAGCTGTAAATTATATTATTCCATATATTCTTCATTCAATATTTTTTTTTCAAGAAGGTCACTTCCAGGACCAATCCTTGCCGCTTCTTTCCAGTACCGCAATGCCTCTTCTGTCTTTTTTAATTTTGCGAAACTATCGCCCAATCTCTCATTAACCAATGCCTGCGCATCCAAAGCTTCTGCCTGTTCTATCATGTTTATTAATGCTCCTTTATAAACATTTTTCGCTTCAATAAACTGATCTTTTGCAAAAAGTATGTCTCCTTTTAATATTAAATCAAAGTTTGTTCCACTTTCTTCAATTAGCTCATTAATCAAGCTTAATGCCAAATCTAAATAGACTTTTTTTTCATAAAGTCTAAGGCAAAAATTAAACATCAAGTATTGGTTCTCATGCGATTTCCCAGTTTCAATAGCTTTTAAATACTCTTTTTTAGCATCAGCAAAGCGGTTTTGCCCAAAATAAGCTTCAGCAAGCTGGCCTTGCAGGTCTGACTTTACAACAGGGTCATCTACAACGGTAAAGAGCCCCTCGTTTGCATATTGCTCAGCAAGAATAAACTCGTTGGTTTGATTGTATGAAACACTTAACATATAATATGGCACTGTTTTTAAGGGAAACGTTTTAACCGCCTCTCTCCCTTTCTCAATAAGGGGCTTCCACTGCTGTAAATCATAATACTGATATAAAACCCTTTCCCAAATCAAATAATTTCCTGGATTAGTTGACAGAGCCTTTTCGTAACTTTTAATCGCTTGTTCATATTCTTTATTTTCTATATATACGTCCCCTAAAAGCATCATTATGGTATCATTTTCACCATAATATGTTTCAACCTCAATTAATATTGGGTCGATGGATTTTGTATCCGAGTAATGAATAAAAAAATTCAAAGCCTCCTTTATTTCTTCAGTCATTAGGTTTTCAGATAAAATGGCTTTAGAGTAAAATTCTTGGCATTTATCTATGTTTTTTCTTTCGAATTCAAATTGAGCAAGAAGGACCAAGCCTGTCCCGTTTTTAGGGTCAAGCTCCACTAACATCTCTAACTGAAGCATTCCTAATTCTATTTGACCTGAATTCAAATAAAAGTCGACGAGCGTTGCTCTAATATATTGATTGTTGTTTTCAATTTCTAAAAGCTCTAATAACTCTTGCTCTGCCTCATCCATTTTCATCTGCTCTTTAAGCCAAATGTGCTTTTTTAATGACGCTTCTGTTTGAATTCCCACGTTCTCTTCCAATAGATTTAATACGGAAATTGCTTTTTTAATATTTCCAGAAAGCTCCCAAGACAAGGCACTTTCGTAGTAATAATTAGAATTGGCTGGGCGTTTAGAAATGATTTCCTCAAAAACAATTGCGGACTTTTCATATTCTCCAGTTTCGCGGTACATGTATCCTAGCTCGACTTGATAATACAAATTTGATTTATCAAAACTTGCGGCTTGTACCGTATGGTATTTTGCTTGATCTAAATCCCCGTTTATTAATGATATTTGAGCGATTGCAAAATGACTGGCGTCGTCGTCTGGTTTTTCTTTTAAACATATTTTAAATCGTGCCACAGCTTCTTCATAGTTGCCTAACAATTTTAATCTGACTCCTTCATGAAAAGCAGTTATATACATTTCGCTTTTACCAGAACTCGTCGTTTCCACACTCGTTCTACACGAAAAAAACAAAATTAAAAGAAGAAACAATAAGCTAATTCGCATCCCCCATTTCTGTGTAATCACCAATACTTAAATCTCGAACTGGTCCATTTACTTTTGATTGAGCACCCACCATCGAGTCTTTAAAAACCATATTCGAAACCATTGTGTTTTGTTGAATAATTGAATTTGATATTCTCGAATCTATTATTTCAGATTTTGCACCAACAGAAACATGAGGACCTATAATCGATCTTGTTATTTTTGCTCCTTTTCCAATAAAACATGGCTCTATTATGACGGATTCTGTTATCTCTGATTCAGAACTTATTGTACGGGTTCCCTTTTCTTTCTCGAAGTTTAAAACCGACTGATTTGTATCAACTGTCGCTTTTTTATTACCGCAATCTAACCAATGTGTTACTTTTCCGGGTATAAATGATGTTCCTTTTTCAGTAAGTCGTCTCAACGCGTCGGGCAATTGATATTCGCCCCCTTTTCTTTGATCATTATCAATTAAATAATCCAACTCAGTTTTTAACGATTCTCCCGATTTAAAATAGTAAATCCCTATCATCGCTAAATCAGAAACATACTCTTTTGGCTTCTCAATAAAGTCGGTGATGACTCCTTCTTGGTTCATTTTAACGACACCAAAAGCACTCGGGTCATCAATTTGTTTAACCCATATTATTCCTTCTTGTTTTTCAGATATTTTAAACTCTGCCTTAAACAAGGTGTCTGCAAAAGCTACAATTACAGGGCCTGATAGTTTTTCTGATGCACATAGCACGGCATGAGCTGTTCCTAGAGGCTCTTTTTGATAAAAAATAGACCCTTTTGCTCCTAGTTTTTCTGCCACTCTTAGAAGCTCTGCCTCTGCCTCTTCACCAAAATCTCCAATAATAAAAGAGATTTCTTCAATTTTATCATCACACATTTCTGCAATATCCTCTACCAAACGATGAACGATTGGTTTCCCCGCAACATGAACTAGCGGTTTCGGGACCGTCAAAGTATGGGGTCTTAGCCTACTTCCCCTTCCTGCCATTGGCACAATTATCTTCATATTTTCTTTATTTTATTCCTGTACTTCCAAACCCACCATCTCCCCGGTCAGTCTTGTTCACAACTTCAACATTTTCGAGAACAACCTTTTCTACTTTTGCAAAAACCAGTTGTGCTATTCTATCACCACTTTCTATTACAACCTTGTCATTGGATAGGTTCATGAGTATAATACCCAGTTCTCCCCTGTAATCTGCGTCAATCGTTCCGGGGCTATTTAATACTGTGATGCCTTTATTTAGAGCGAGTCCACTTCGGGGCCTTACCTGGCATTCCAACGTTTCATTCATTTCTAAAAACAAGCCTGTTTTAATCAATGCTCTATCCAAAGGAGCAATCTCAACTGAGCTTCCAATAAAAGCGCGAACATCCATTCCGGATGAGCCCGAAGTTTTGTACTCAGGATTCGGATTGTTGGATGTGTTTATTATTTTAACCGTATTCTCCATTAGTTCAAATTTACACATATTGGATGTCGCCCTCCCTCTTGGATCGATTAGAAATTAACAAAGCAATTAACAATTCTAAATTTAGTGTTGGTTATTTACTAAAAATCTTATTTTTGTTATATGACGCCAAAAGGAAAAATGATAATTATTGGGGGGGGGGTCGATAAGGGAAGTTTCACCGAACAGGAATTCACAGATCAAGTCGAAAATAATCTAAACTTTTTTGAAAAGGGTATCTTAAGACGTTTACTAGACGAATCGTCAGACGGCTTGAATTCTCGAATTGAAGTTGTACCTACAGCTTCTAAAATTCCTAAAATCGTTGGTGATGAATACGCTAAAGCTTTCCACTTTTTAGGAGCAGAAAACGTTGGTGTTTTGAATATTACCAATCGAAAAGAATGTGAAAACTCAGGGGTTATTGACCGAATCAAAAAAGCGAACATTGTTTTTTTTACTGGAGGAGATCAGCTTCGATTAACCTCTATTATTGGAGGAACAACCCTACATGATACGCTTCTTGATAAGTATTTAAATGAATCCTTTTTGTATGCCGGAACATCTGCTGGAGCCGCATGCGTTTCAAAACAAATGATCTATCAAGGGTCAAGCTCTGAAGCTCTTCACAAAGGAGAGATAAAGATAACAAGTGGTTTGGGTTTTATTGACGATGTTACGATAGATACCCATTTTGTAAAACGTGGACGTATTGGAAGATTGTTTCAAGCCATTGTTTCAAACCCAAAAACTTTAGGCCTTGGTTTAGGAGAAGATACTGGCTTGTTAATAAAAAACGGGCACACTATGGAGGCTATTGGTTCGGGTTTGGTTATTCTCGTTGATGGTCGAAAAATAACCGATACAAATATTACAGATGTTTCTTTGGGAGATCCAATTTCAATTAATAATCTAGTTGTACACGTTATGAGTAAGGGTGATACTTATCAACTCAATAACCACTCTTTTTCGATCTTTAAAAAGGCAAATTTATCAGCATGAAAATCATAATTCATGGTGGTTTTTTTAGTGAATCATCTCAATCCGATGAAACCAAACGCGAAAAACAAATTGCCTTACAAAGCATTATCAAAAAAGGCTTCGAGTTTCTCCAAACTCATACAGCATTAGAGACAGTTGTTTATACAACCAGTTTGCTTGAAGACTGCCCTCTGTTTAATGCGGGAATAGGTTCACAAATTCAAGCAGATGGAAAAATCCGTATGAGTGCAGCAATAATGAATGGTTCCAATTGTAAATTCAGTGGAGTAATTAATATTGAAAAGGTGAAAAACCCTGTTCTTGTTGCAGAAAAGCTCTTGAGCGAGGAAGATCGGGTGTTAAGCGGGCAAGGAGCAAAACAATATGCCAAATCTCAAGGGTTTGAGTCCTATTCTACAGAGACAGAGGAAAGAAGAAAAGAATACAACATGAAACTCAAGTCTTCGAAAACAGGAACCGTTGGCTGTGTTGTATTAGACAAAAAAGGTGCACTGGCCGTAGCCACCTCGACCGGAGGTAAAGGATTTGAAATACCAGGAAGGGTTTCAGACTCGGCAACAATTGCCGGAAATTATGCAAATAAGGACTGTGCTATTAGCTGTACAGGTGTGGGAGAGGATATCATAAATGGAGCTCTGGCATGCAAAATAGTTACTCGTGTAACTGATGGCCAAAGTATAGAATCTGCTTTTGACAAAACATTCACCGAACTAAATGAAATTGATGGTTTTGCTGGTGCTATTGGTCTTGACTCAAAGGGGAATATGTACTGGAAGGAAAGTCACCCAAAAATTGTATTCGCAGCTTATGATGGGGAAGGCGTCACTTTGTTTGAATAGTATTCATGTAAGTTTAGCGTATTGGGTCTAGAAAACACCCCTAATAAAACCCAAAATAAGGGAGCTACAGTAATTATGCTTATGTTAAATAACGATTGGAGAAAGTAAACGGCAATGCACATGGCTAATATTGTTGACGAATTGAAATTAAAAATGATTCGCCTTTTTTTCCAAAACAATGTCGCTAAAAACAGAATAAAAATAATTGCCGCAGGTATTCCTGACACTGCAGCGATATGTAATATTTCACTGTGGGCCTTATCTACCGTTTTTCCTGTTCTTTTTTGGTAGGCTAAAAACTCCGTGTTTTCTGTTGTGAAAAAATGCTCTTTAAGATTTTCGGGACCGGTTCCCAAAATAGGGTTATCTTGAATAGCATCTATTGTCATTTTCCATATTTGAACTCTACCTGATCCCGCTCCATCCTCCAATGATATCTGTTCATCAATACTCATGGCTCTTCCCATAATAAGGTTTTGCCCTGTGAAATTCATTGTCAGTGCCGCTAGGGTAAAACAAAAGAATAATGTTAGGTAAGGCTTAATAACACCCTCTTTAAAAAGAAAAAAAAGAGACGCCACCATTATGACTAGAAATGCCAGCCAGCACCCCCTCGTATTACATGCTAAAAGTCCTCCAAAAAAAATCACGCACAACAGTAATGTTTGAGGCCGCCTGTCCATAATGTATAACCCACAAGAAAGAGTAAGTAGTGTCACCACGTATGAACCAAAAAAGTTCTGATTACCGATAGTCGAATAACAACCCTTGCTAAAATTCAAATAATGAACCAGTGGATCAATGCCATAAAACTGAAAAATAGAATATGACGCAACTACCCCTTGAACTGTTAAAAAGAAAAACAAGTTTTTCCTATTAATTACAAAGTGGTTTCTCGCCGCTAAAAAAATAACTGCGTAAAAAAACAAAGTAATAAACCCTTCAAACCTTCCCGCTGTTTGAGAGGCGCCAGAAAGAGCTAGTAATGGCTTGTGAGCAGCCAAAGAGGCCGTAAAAACAATTCCCAGATAGAGTAACAACAGCTTAATCTCTAGCTCCTTGAGCCTTGTTTTCTCCCGAATCAAAAACACTAAAATGGCAATAGAACAAATGGAGAGAAGTGGTGCTTTAACCGTAACAAAAATACTTGGCAACCCTTTAAAGGGTAAAATTGCTATTGGAAGCAATGTTAACAGCAACCACAATAGACGGTTTATATAATATGAATTACGCGTAGTTTCCAAACAAGTCTTTCCTACTTAT
>DAIPZI010000026.1:0-13632 GCA_036782275.1 Crocinitomicaceae bacterium | reverse complement strand
GAAGTTCTTAATGACAACGAGAAGATAGAGACAAAGTAATTTTATGTACAAGACAATTGCCGACATACAAGAGGCATTAAGCTCTGGACAAACGGTGTCTTCGATTGTTGAAAGTAGTATTTCAAACATTAAGGAAAAATCCAGTTTAAATGCTTTTGTTGAAGTTTTCGAAGATACAGCTCGATCTGCTGCAATCAAAGTAGACGAGAAAATCAAAAATGGAAGTGCAGGAAAACTAGCAGGTGTAATTGTAGGGATTAAAGACAATATTTGCTACAAAGACCATAAAGTTTCGGCATCTTCAAAAATACTTACCAATTTTGAGTCTATATACACGGCGACAGTTCTGCAACGAATAATAGATGAAGATGCCATCATTATCGGAAGGCTGAATTGTGATGAATTTGCTATGGGCAGTTCTAATGAAAATTCTTTTTATGGAAATGTCAACAATAACTTTAATGAAGAATATGTTCCTGGAGGTTCTTCTGGAGGTTCTGCAGTAGCTGTTTCTGCAGGCTTGTGTACAATTGCCCTTGGGAGTGATACTGGTGGATCTGTTCGTCAGCCCGCGTCTTGGACCAACACTGTTGGATTTAAGCCTACTTACGGGAGTTTCAGTCGTTATGGGTTAATTGCTTATGCTTCATCTTTTGATCAAATCGGTTTGTTTTCAAATAGTATAGAGGATAGTGAATTACTTTTCGAATTATGTGAAGGCAAGGATCCAATGGATGCGACATCCATTTCTGCAGAATTTAAAAAAGAGCGCAGTGAAAAGCTAAGGATAGGTTTTGTTAAAGAGTATATGAATCATGATGGGATTGATGAAGAAATAAGCTCGAAGCTAAATGAGTTGAAATCCAAGCTAGAAAAAGAAGATATTGAATTAGTAGAATGTGAATTTCCTTATTTGGATTATTTGGTTCCTACTTATTATGTTTTGAGTACCGCAGAGGCATCGTCTAATTTATCTCGTTTTGATGGGGTGCATTATGGACACAGAAGTGATTCTGCAAAAGGCGTAGAGGACACTTATAAAAAGTCACGAACAGAGGGCTTTGGGAATGAGGTTAAAAGACGCATTATGACAGGAACTTTTGTTTTGTCACATGGCTATTATGACGCATATTATACAAAAGCTCAACAAGTAAGACAAATTGTTAAAACTTCAACAGAGTCCTTCTTTAAAGAGGTAGACATATTGGTTTTTCCTACAACAGCATCGACGGCATTTGAGCAGGGAAGTGTGAATGATCCTATTCAGATGTATCTACAGGATATTTTTACTGTACATGCAAACTTAAGCGGCAATCCTGCTATAAGTATTCCCTTTGGAATTCATTCAAATGGCATGCCTTTTGGATTGCAGCTCATGTCAGATCGCTTTAACGAAAAGCAGTTATTTAGTTATTCTAAACTATTAAAGAACTATTTGTAAGATGAGAAGAGTGTTATTTGTGCTATTTATAAGTGTAGGTTTGGGTTCTTTTGCTCAAAACGCGACACAATTAAATAAGGATTCTCTTCATAAAGAACCGTTTCTAAACACTGTAGAACAAAGTCTTAACCTTTTTTATAGCGAGTATGCAAATGATTTTAATGTTGATTCATTAAAAAAAGCAATTGAAGAAAACAAAGGTGAACCAGTAAAGATTTCTGATGACGATATTTGTAAAAGACTGGGTAAAATCAATGCAATGACACCTTTTCAGCTTGATTGTAACGAGACGGCGCTATCAATTATTAAATATTTTTTGAGTAAAAGAAAAGGATTTATTCGGGTAGCTTTGGGCCGATCACCCTTGTATTTTGACATGTTCGAATCAAAACTTTCGGAGTATGGGCTACCAATCGAATTAAAGTATTTGGCGGTTATAGAAAGCGGCTTAAGGCCTCAGGTCAAATCCAGAGCTGGTGCTTTAGGTTTATGGCAGTTTATGTACAGAACAGGCTTATATTTTGGGTTAAAAGAAAATTCATATATCGATGAACGAATGGACCCGGAGAAAGCTACAGATGCGGCTTGCCGATATTTAAAAAAGTTGTTTGGTATTTATGGCGATTGGAATCTCGCCTTAGCCGCATACAATGCCGGCCCCGGCAATGTGAACAAGGCAATTAGAAGATCGGGTGATAAGAAAACGTATTGGGAGGTAAGGCCCTACCTGCCTAATGAAACCCAAGGTTATGTTCCTAATTTTATTGCGGTATCCTACTTAATGACCTATCACAAAGAGCATCATATTTTACCTACAAAAATGAATCCGCATAATATCACAGTAGACACGATGTGTTTTAAGTCTGCCATTCACATGGGTACGATTTCAAAGGTAATCGATTGGTCATTGGAAGATATTAAAAAACACAACCCAGTATTCAAAACAACTTTTATCCCAAAGTCAACTCCTCCATATTGTATTTCTGGACCGCATGAGAAAATAAATATGGTCGTTGGTCAAGAAGATTCTTTAATTAATCTTGAGAATTCTATATACGGCACCAGCGAGGTGAAGTTAAAGAAGATCTTTGTTAAAGATTCCATTACTGGGGACACGATTCAAAAAACATTAAATGTATATTATCATAAAGTCCAGGCTGGAGAGGTTATAAACAAAGTAGCAGCTTATTATGCTGTGACCGCTAATCAAATCATGGATTGGAATGGTCTAAAAACTACTAATATTTATACCGGCCAACACCTAAGAATTGAAACAGAAAAAAAGGTGACTCCTCCAAAGCCAAAACCGAAGCCAGTATCTACTCGCAAATATTATACTGTAAGAAGTGGTGATACTTTTGGTCATATAGCAGAAAAAAACAGGGTTTCTCAAAGTCGATTAAGAAAACTAAACCCACGAATCAATATAAACCGCTTGAGTATCGGTCAAAAAATACGAATCAGATAATAATGAAGTTGTTGAAGTTGTTTTCCACACTATTCTTAACCATTCATTTAAGTGGTTGTGGTGAATATTTTTCTTCTGAAGTTTATGTTACCGGAAAAGTTGGAGAAGTTGTTGTTGTTTGCGATGATGCCATATGGAATTCTTCTTTTCGTTCTGATTTAGATTCGAACCTAACGAGGTTTATCATGCCTTATTTTCCAGATGTTGCAACTTTTGAGCCCATACATTACACCAAGAGCAATTTTGTGGGTGCGGCAAAACGACATAGGAATGTTCTTTTTTTGAAGATTGATCCAAATCACAAAGGAGACAAGGGAAAGATACAGTATAGAAAAGGGGTATGGGCAACAAATCAACTTGTTATTGAAGTACTTGCAAAAGATTATCAGCAACTCGTTGAAACATTTAATTCCGGCGCGGATGAGATTCACTCAAAATTTGAATATGAAGAGTGGAATCGGATAAGAAAACATTTTGGAAGTAAACAAAATCAGGCCATCGATAAGCAGCTTAAACAGAATTTCTCTATTCACCTTGACCTTCCGAATGCGTCAAAAATTGTTTCTTCAAGAAAAAACTTTTATCGTATAGAACTACCTCTAGCCTCTCGACCAATTGAGTTTGTTGGAGAATCTAAGCAGGATCTTGGCGCTGTTTTTTCTGGTGTTATGGTGTATCAATATCCTTACACTGATTCAAGCCAATTTGCGATAGATCGATTACTTAGAGCCCGAGACACCATGCTGAGATACAATGTGCCTCATGAAACTCCAGGGCTTTATATGGGGACTCAATACAATGACTTTGTCTATCCTGAATACTCAGAATCAACAAATTTCTCTAAGTCAATTAACGGTATTGAAGTAAGGGGTATGTTTGAGTTTAAGGGGAGGTATCGACATTCAACTGGAGGGGCTTTTTGGTCTTTTCATTTTATCCATCCTAAAACGGAAAAAATCGTTTGTGTTAGTGGTTATGTTGACGCCCCGTCAACTACAAGCTGGACGCATGCCATAAGAGAAATTCAGGCCATTTGGAAAAGTGTTACAATAGTGTAAACCATGCGAAAAGTAGCTGCTGCAATAATTACATTTAATGAAGAAAGGAACATTGAAAGATGCATAACTGGTCTTTTAGAATGCGTGGATGAAATAGTTGTAATGGATTCTTTTTCCAATGATGAAACTAAGAATATCTGTAATCAATACGGAGTGAGGTTTATCGAGAACAATTGGCAAGGCTACGCTCAAACAAAAAACAAGTTGAATGATTTGATTGATGCGGACTATATTTTTTCAATTGATGCCGATGAGGTCCCAGATCGCATTTTACAAGAACAAATTTTAAAGATAAAAAGTAATCCAAAGGAGCATATTTATATCCTTAATCGATACACCAATTATTGTGGTAAATGGATTAAACATTGTGGCTGGTACCCAGAATTTAAAGCGAGGATTTTCCCAAAAAATAAGGCGAAATGGGAGGGAGAGTTTGTTCA
This sequence comes from Crocinitomicaceae bacterium, assembly GCA_036782275.1. Taxonomy (GTDB): domain Bacteria; phylum Bacteroidota; class Bacteroidia; order Flavobacteriales_D; family Crocinitomicaceae; genus UBA952. Next base: position 9,225 of record DAIPZI010000026.1, on the reverse strand, counting down.
TGAAAATCTTAATTACGATAAGAGTATAGAAGGGGTTATTCTTGATGGACATCTAGAACATTATTCATATTACAATAGAATAGAGCATCAGGAGCGGGCAAATAAGTATGCTTTATTGGTTGCCAAAAAGTATTTTCACGAGGGTAAAAGCACTTATGTTTTTCAGCCTGAAATCAGCGCAATAGTGAAATTTATAAATGTATTCTTGATAAAGAAAGGATTTTTAGATGGGTACTATGGATTTCAAATAGCACGAATCAGTGCTTCTTCAAATCATCTAAAGTATAGGGAGCTAAAAAGGTTGAGTAAAACAGATCGGTGATTTAATACAAAGCGTTTGCGATCACCCCATCAAAATTGGATTATGAATGATATTCTCAAATACCTTTTAAGAAGTCACATCGTATTAGCATTGCATAGTTTCATTTTTTTGTTTGGCTTGTACTTTGAGCATAAGTATTCTTGGATTTATGCGTTAATGATTTCCCTTGGAATAATCGGCATTTATAATTCACATCGTTTATGGAAGCTTAAGAAGGGAAGATTACCCACAGTGATACATGATTGGACATTGCTCAATAAAAGAACAATTTATGTTCTCGCGATTATTCCTACGTTACTGGCAATGTTTTTCTATTTCTGGCTTTTTAGCGGGGACCTTTTACAGAACGTACTGACGATTTTATGTGTTTTGATCAGTGTTTTCTATGTTAAGCGAATAGGTAAATTTGCGCTAAGAGACATCCCTTATTTAAAGGTTTTATTTGTTTTAGCCATATGGTATTTATTATTTTTTATTTTTCCATACTGGCTATTTGATTACGATCAACCTTGGATGTTGAATTTCTTATTTTTACTTATCATATTAATACCTTCGGATATTAAAGACGTATATTTTGATCAGAAAGAAATGAGAACCATACCTCAAGTGGTTGGGATACAAAAGTCAGTAAATATCATTCAGCTAATTGTTATCATTTCAATTATCATGTTGTGGTTTGAATGGGAAATAGTGAGAAATGGTTGGGCATGGGTGTTTGGGTTCTTGTACTTCTTTATTTTGACCTTGAATTACAAGAAAATCGGATATAAATATTTTTTTGTCTTTGCAGACATCACATTTTCCCTGATCGGAATTGTCACTATTTTCTTGTATTTTTTATAACGAAAAAAGACCGGGAGTGCCGGTCTTTTCTGTGTTTTGTTAAAAACGTTGAATTATGAAAAAAAGTGTTAAAAACCAAAAATATGGAAGTTTTTTCTCCAAATTTTAAATAGGTTAATGCAATAATTGTGCCACGATTTTAACAAATGTTTCTTTAGGCGGATTTTAATTTTATTTTGCTTAAAACAGCATCAAATGATGAGTCACATTAGCTATCTTTACAAACTTATTAGAGAAACATGGAATACAACTTCAGGGAAATAGAAAAAAAGTGGATTAAGTTTTGGTCAGAAAACGAATCCTATAAAACCATAGAGGACGCGTCAAAAGAAAAATATTACGTGCTTGATATGTTTCCTTATCCTTCAGGTGCTGGATTGCATGTTGGTCATCCTTTGGGATACATTGCTTCAGATGTAATCGCTCGGTATAAAAAACTAGAAGGATTCAATGTGTTACACCCCATGGGTTATGATTCATTTGGTTTACCGGCTGAACAATATGCCATTCAAACGGGTCAGCATCCTGCTATAACAACGGATAAAAATATTGAACGCTATAGAGATCAGCTTAATCAAATGGGTTTTTGTTACGACTGGGATCGGGCAGTAAAAACATCCTCTCCTGAATATTATAAATGGACGCAATGGATTTTTAAGCAGCTGTTTAACTCGTTTTACGATTTAAGTGAAAATTGCACAAAAGATATTCAACAATTGGTGTCTCATTTTGATAAAAACGGTTCCTCTGGAATACAAGCGCATCAGGATGAACATATCGAGTTTACAGCAAGTGAATGGAACGTATTCGATCACAAGAAAAAGGAAGAAATATTACAATGCTACCGAATAGCATATTTATCAGAATCTCAAGTGAATTGGTGTCCTAAACTAGGAACTGTATTGGCGAACGATGAAATATCAAATGGCTTATCAGTTCGAGGGGGATATCCAGTTGAACAAAAAGTAATGAAGCAGTGGTCTATGAGAATTAAGGCTTTTGCAGAAAGACTATTGAATGATTTAGATCAGTTGGATTGGAGTGATTCATTAAAAGAACAACAGAGAAACTGGATTGGAAAATCACAAGGGGCCTCAGTTTCTTTTCAGGTTTCAAGTAATAACGACAAAGAAATAGAGGTTTTTACGACAAGACCCGACACCATATTTGGCGTTACTTTTATTGTGCTGGCTCCAGAACATGAATTGGTAATGGATATTGTTGGTGAAGCCCAAAAAGCCGCGGTTACGAGCTATATCGAAAAAACGGCAAACAGATCGGAAAGAGATCGACAATCTGATGTTAAGAATATAACAGGTGAGTTTACAGGTGCATATGCCATTCACCCTTTTACGGGAAAAGAAATTCCCATCTGGATTGGTGATTACGTTCTGGCTACTTATGGAACAGGAGCCGTTATGTCTGTCCCATGCGGTGATCAAAGAGACTATTTATTCGCAAAGAAGTTTAACATTCAAATTGCTAATATTTTCAAGGATACCGACATCTCGAATTGTGCCCATGAAGAAAAGACTGGGGTTATTACAAGTTCAGAGTTTTTAAATGAATTGGATATACAAAAAGCCATAACTCGTTCGATACAAGAAATTGAAAATCGTGGAATCGGTAAGGGAAAAACAAATTATAGGCTTCGGGATGCAGTGTTCTCACGACAAAGATATTGGGGCGAGCCTTTTCCTATCTATTTTGTTGATGAAACCCCCTTTTTAGTGGATGACGAAAATCTTCCCATTGAATTGCCGGCTGTAGATAAATATTTGCCTACTGAAGAGGGAGAGCCGCCTTTGGCAAGAGCAAAAAAAGAACAATGGAACCATTCCCAAGGTGACCGGATGGATTTCAATACTATGCCTGGATGGGCTGGAAGTTCTTGGTATTTTTTAAGGTATATGGACCCTCATAATGAACAAGAGTTTGTGTCTAAAGAAAAAGTTGATTACTGGCAAAATGTAGATCTATACATTGGTGGTTCAGAACATGCTACAGGTCATTTACTCTATTCACGATTTTGGACCAAGTGCTTATTTGACTTAAAATTTATTCCTTTCGAGGAACCGTTTAAAAAGCTCATTAACCAGGGGATGATTTTGGGGAGAAGTAATTTTGTATATCGGATCAATGGTACGAATAGCTTTGTGACAAAAGAAAAAAGAAAAGAACATGAGACCACGGCTATTCACGTAGATATTTCAATTGTAGATAATGATGTTTTAGATCTTGAAAAATTCAAGAATTGGCTTCCTGAATTTAAGGATGCTACATTTATTTTAGATGACAACGGAAAATATTTGTGTGGTTATGAGGTTGAAAAAATGTCAAAGTCAAAGTTTAATGTTCAAACTCCAGATGATCTAGTTGTTGATTATGGTGCAGATACGTTACGATTATATGAAATGTTTTTAGGGCCGATCGAGCAAAGTAAACCTTGGGATACCAAAGGCATTTCTGGAGTACATAATTTTTTAAGGAAATGTTGGAGGTTATATTGTTCTGCTGATGGTAAATCTATTGTGTCAGATGAAAAACCTACAAAGGATTCCATGAAAACCTTACATAAAACCATAAAACGGATTAGAGAAGATTTAAATCGTTTTTCTCTAAACACATGCGTTTCGACTTTTATGATCGCTGTCAATGAATTTACTGAACAAAAATGTCACAGTAAAGAAGTTCTTGAGCAGTTTATTATTCTGTTAGCACCTTATGCACCTCATTTTTGTGAAGAATTATGGGAGAAAATTGGTCGGACACCAGGTTCTCTATTTAATTCTCAATTCCCGGTTTTTAAAGAAGAGTTTTTAATAGAAGATGCCTATGAATACCCAGTTTCTTTTAATGGCAAAATGAGGTTCAAAGTTGAATTGCCATTGACTCTTAAGCAAGACGAAATTCAATCAGCATTAGAAAAGATGGATCAAACTATAAAATGGTTGGATGGAAAGACACCGAAGAAAGTGATAATTGTTCCGGGAAAGATTATAAATTTTGTGATTTAAGATTTCAGATGATCAGTGATGCTCGATAAGTCATTTACTTCAACAATAAACTTTTTAAGTGCCTCTGAATTAGATTGTATTTGAGCTCCGCCAGCGAAAATGTCAAGATCTGGGAAATCATCATGTAATCTGCTAAAATAACTGACCACAAATTTTTTGTCAACAGAAGTTAACCACGATGTAAATAATGCATTAGGTTTTAGCTTGTCAATACACTCTCCCAAAGATTCATATGGTAAACTTTGACCCAGGTAAAATGTCGGAATACCCTTTGACCTCAACAAAAAATGATAAAATAGCAAGCTTATTTCATGCCATTCATGTTCAGGAAGGTACATTAAAACAGTAGCTTCTGTTGAATTGGGTATGTCTTGTTTGTCGATTTCCGAAATTATTTTTTGACGAATAAGATTCGACATAAAATGTTCTTGTGCCGGGTTGACCGAACCAATCAACCACATTATTCCAATACGGTCTAGAAATGGGATAAGATGGTCGGTAAACGTTTTTTCTAATCCTACAGATTCTAATAAACCATTCAATGTTTCTTTAAACATAGCCTCGTCTAAGGTCACTAAGGCCAAGATGAACTTATCCATACTGTATTCAGGCTCTTTGTCGACTTTTATGTCCCAAAGAAGTTTGTTCATATCATCTTGAGAAAGCTCTGCAATCTTTGAAATTTTAATTCCATTTCGATTTAACATACTTACTGTCAATAAATGTGTTAATTCTGAGTCGGAATACGTACGAATTTTTGTGTCGGTCCTGTCTGGAGTTAAAATATGATACCTTTTTTCCCATATACGAATAGTATGGGACTTAATCCCAGTAAGGTTTTCAAGGTCTTTTATTTTATATTCTGCCATTTTTTTTAACTCTTCTTTTATTAGAACAAGCTAGTTGATTAATTGTTCTTATACTTACAAGATATTATAAATTTACCAAATGGTTATTTCTAGTGCTGATTTTTTAATTTCTAACACGACATTTAAAAAATGCCCTGAAGACGAGAAGCCTGAGTTTGCTTTTATTGGAAGGTCAAATGTCGGGAAGTCTTCACTGATCAACATGTTAACAGGAAAAAAAAAGTTAGCAAAAACATCTTCTACGCCCGGAAAAACACAGCTCATTAACCATTTTGTGATTAATGAAAATTGGTATTTGGTGGATTTACCTGGTTATGGTTATGCCAAAGCATCAAAAAAAAGCCGAAATAATTGGGAGCAATTCATTTCTGAATACTTACTTCATAGAAAAAACCTCTTAACAACATTTGTGCTAATTGACGCAAGGTTGGAGCCACAAAAAATTGATTTAGAATTCATGAATTGGTGCGGGGGAAAGGGCATCCCATTTTCAATCATCTTTACAAAATCGGATAAGCTATCGAGTTCTGCTCTTCAAAAAAACTTATCTTTTTACAGAAAAGAACTATTAAAATATTGGGAAGAACTACCTCCTGTTTTTATTAGCTCGAGTCAATCAAAATTAGGTCGAGAATCTGTTTTGAATTATTTGAATGAGATCTTGGACGCGTTTAGTCAATCTCGTTCTTGAATTTACACCTTGAATTGTATATTTTTGTTAAAACTGAACTATGGGAAGAGCCTTTGAATATCGACGTGCAGCTAAAGAAAAAAGATGGGATAAAATGTCCAAAATTTTTCCAAAGCTCGGAAAGGCAATAACTCTTGCAGCAAAAGAGGGGGGCATTGACCCCGCATCAAATGCCAAATTAAGAACCGCAATTCAAAACGCCAAGTCCGAAAACATGCCTAAAGATAATATCGAGGCGGCAATATCTAGAGCTGTTCAAAAGGACACAGCTCTTTTTAGTGAAATGAATTACGAGGGAAAAGGCCCTCACGGGGTACTTGTCTTTGTGGAATGCGCAACAGATAATCCAACACGTACAGTGGCCAATGTTAAGTCCTATTTTAATAAAGCTGGTGGAGGCATTGTTCCCACAGGGTCATTAGAGTTTATGTTTCAAAGAAAAAGTGTTTTTGAACTAGAACGACCAGAGGAACTTGATATTGAAGAACTGGAGTTTAGTCTTATCGATGCAGGAGTAGAAGAACTCGAAGTTCAAGATAATTTACTTTTTGTTTATGGTGACTACACGGCATTTGGGACAATAGCAAAATCTTTAGAAGAGATGTCCTTAGAAGTACAGAAATCAAGTTTGAAAAGGTTTCCTACGTCTCCTGTAGAGTTCACTGAGGAACAATTAATAGAGATTGAGAAAATGTTAGATAAAATTGAAGATGATGATGACATTCAGCAGGTTTTTACAAACATTGCTTAATTATCCCGATTCTTTTATACTAAAACACAGATAATTTAGTTATAGATAGACGTTTATGATATTAAGGTCCATTACATATTTAGGAATCGGTGTATTAGTGCTCATTTCAGCTTGTTCAACGGAGAAAAATTCTTTTCTCAATAGAACCTACCATTCAACCACAGCGCGGTTCAATGGACACTTTAATGCGAATGAACTATTGGATCAATCATTGAATACCTTCTACAGTTCCAAAAAAGATGATTTTTATGAGATTTTACCTGTAAACCTTCTTCCAAACGAAGAAGAGTCTAAAGGCATGCACTCTGCTATCGATACGGCCATTTCAAAATGCTCAAATGTGATAAAAAATCACAGTATGCCAAGTACCGAGGACATGTACTACAAGGATGAGGAGCACAATAAATGGATTGATGAAAATTGGATAACGATAGGTAGGGCTCTCTATTATAAAAGGGAATACAAACAGGCAAAGAAAAACTTTGAGTTTGTAAAACGACTGTTTGAAAAAGACCCCTCTTATTATGTAGCAAAGCTTTGGATTGCAAAAATTCAAATTGAACAAAGAAAGTTTGCTGATGCGAAGATTATTTTAGACGATTTAAACGCAATTTCACTAGAGCAAAAGGATAAAACGTTTCGTGATTATATCCCTTTTGTGAAGGAAAAAACAGAAGACGGGGAAGAAGTCCCGAAAATGAGTAAGAAGTTGCAATATGAAATTTACAAAACATATTCAGATTTAGCAATCAAAAGAAAAGAGTATCCAGAGGCAATCAATGGCTTGAATTCTGCGATAACAAAATGCCCTTCTGCTGCAGAAAAGACAAGGTTACATTTTATCTTGGGTCAATTGTATCAGCAAAGTAATGTGCTGGATTCGGCTAGGTCACATTATTCTCAAGCTTTAAAAGCATCAGCGCCTTTTGAAATTTCATTTAATGCTAGGCTAAATCGTGCGATTAGTGGAGGCGGTGATAAGTTGAGTAGAGATTTAAAGAAAATGCTCAAAGATGCCAAAAATGCACAGTACAAAGACCAGGTTTATTACGCACTAGCCAATTTAGAAATCAACAGAAGCAACAAGGAATTGGCGAGAGTTTATTTGACTAAATCAGCTTTTTATTCGAATGGTAATGCACGCCAAAAGGCAATGTCATATGAAAAGCTAGGGGATTTAAGTTATTTTGAAAAGAACTATGTTTCTGCTCAAAAATATTATGACTCTTGCACGAGGTTTATTCCGGAGGGGTATCCTAACGGGGATCTGATACGAGACAAAGCTTTAAAGCTATCAGATCTTGTTGAGGCTATTGAAATCGTAATGTTTGAAGACAGTGTCCAACGAATTGCGTTAATGGATGAAAAGGAAAGAGAGCAATTTTTAAAAGAAACCTTAAAACAGATCAAACAAGAGGCTCAAAAGAGAAAGGAAATGGAGGCGGCGAAACTTTTAGCTCTTCAAGAACAAAACAATGCCAACGCCCCTTCCACGAAAAAATCAGTTTTTACGAATCCGAAATTGAGAGAGGAGGGCTACAATGATTTCCGAAAGGCATGGGGGTCGAGAGACAACGAAGACCATTGGAGGCGGAGCGAGAAGATTGTTTTTTCCAATGAGGAATTGTCCGATTCAAGCGCAGTAGATTCATTGTTGGTTGAAGAAATAGGAATTGATTCATTGACCATAGATGATTTGAGAAAGAATATACCCTTGAGTGATAGTGCTTTCGCCTTATCCGAAATCAATCTTTTTGAGGCACTTTATCAAAGCGGTGTGCTTTACAAGGAAATATTGAATGAAGCAGAATTGGCTCAAATTCAATTCAATAGAGTGTTGGATATTAATCAAAGAAATCTTACGGATTTATCTTGTGCTTTTCAATTGTATAAATTAAATGAGTCAACAGGTAAAAAAGAGGTGTATGCCAATCATATTTTGACCCATTACCCGAGCTCAGATGCGGCAAAGTATCTGAATGATCCAGATTTTTACGTCAAGCAAAAGGAATCACAGAAAATAGATGAGATGGCCTACGTGGAATTGGTCGATTTATATTATGCAGGCTCGTATAAAGCAGTGGTCGATTCAACCGATAGAATCATTAAAGACGACTTGTCCAATGCCTACCGAGGAGAATACCTTCTTTTAAATGTATTTGCCAACGGACAGCTAAAAGAAAACAAACAAGAGTTGGTTCCATTAATAAACAGGGTCATTGAAGAAAAACCGGGTACTCCTCAAGCCGAAATTGCACAAAACCTCTTGGATATTTTAGAAAATGGATTTAGTAAAAACGATTCTGTCAATTTTGATCCCGAGTACATCTATACATTTGATGAAACTGAGAAACATTTTATAATTGTTTTGTTGGACGAGGATGATGATGAAGACGATGTTAAATACGGAGTATCCACTTTTAACAAGAAAAAGCACAAGGCAAAAAAGCTAAAGACAAGTACAAATTTGACGATGAATAAAACGTCCTTTATATTGGTAAAGGAATTTGAAAATATAAAGTCAGCTCAGGAATACATAAACACGTATAAGGCGGGATACGATATCCTTGATGATTATCAAGACAATAAAATTTATTCAATTGGAAAAAATAATCTCAAAATATTAATAGAAACTTCTAATTTTGAGGAATATAAGTCATTTTTCATTGATTTTTATTAAATTAATATGTTAAAAAGAAAAGAAACATTTACTTCAAATATGGGATATTCAG
>DAIPZI010000025.1:0-13927 GCA_036782275.1 Crocinitomicaceae bacterium | reverse complement strand
ATCTGAAGGTCATTCCTATTAAAAACGACCCCAATAATACCTGGTCTAACCCTATGAATATTAATTTATCGAGGGGCAAGGACTCAACAATTTCGAGGTTGACCTTAAATTACATACGAAGTTTGTATGATTTATCCTCAGAGAACAACTACAAAGAGTGCAATACCATTCTTTCACAGCTGAAGTTAGAACAAAGAAAAGTTGCGGGTAAAATCATTCCCAGTGAAAATCTATTGAGTCTTGAAGTCCAATATAACAAATGGGAAATCTTCAAAAGAACCTATCAAGCTTACGGACTCATCGGGCTTTTGATGCTCATATTATTTTTCATTCAAATTTTTGTGTCATCGAAAGAAAAACTGATTCGAATATTTAATTTTTCAAGAAAAGGGCTCTTTTATATTTTACTTGGTGTCTTTGGTTTTCATGCGGCGGGACTAATTATTAGGTGGCTCGTTTCTGGACATGTACCATGGAGTAATGGTTACGAGGCCGTTGTATTCATCGCCTGGGTAACCATGCTTGCAGGTTTTATATTTTCTCGAAAAAATGCCGTTGTAATTGCGGGAACAGCTGTACTCGCTTCCTTAATGATATTTGTGACTGAGCTCAATCTTCTAGACCCTGAAATAACACCTTTAGTTCCCGTCTTAAAATCGTATTGGCTTATGATTCATGTTGCCGTAATCACGGGTAGCTATGGTTTTCTTGGCTTGGCCTGTATTCTTGGATTTTTGAATCTCACCTTATACATTTTCAGAACACCAAAAACAGCAAAAACAATATCCACGAATATTACAGAACTCACCTACATCTCAGAGATGACCATGACAATAGGTGTTTTCATGCTCACAATAGGTACATTTTTGGGTGGTATCTGGGCAAACGAATCTTGGGGACGATACTGGGGTTGGGACCCAAAAGAAACCTGGGCATTGGTTTCTGTTTTAGTGTATGCAACAATCCTTCACCTCAGGTTTATACCTGGCCTTAAAAGTAAATTTGTATTTAACCTCGTATCTTTTTGGGGATATTCAGCCATCCTTTTCACCTTCTTTGGAGTGAATTTTGTCTTAGTTGGGCTCCATTCCTATGCTCAAGGAGACGGATTGGGAGATATTCCATCTTGGATTATTTACACTATTTTCGTTTTCATAATATATAGTCTAATTGCTTTTTGGAGAAAAAAAACATTTGCTAAATCCAAACTCAACTAGTATGAATGCTTCTCGCATTTTACACGAAGACAATCATCTTATTGCTGTCAATAAAAAATCATCAGAAATCGTTCAGGGAGATCGTACTGGTGATAAAACGATGCCGGATGAAATCAAAGCATATTTAAAAAATAAGTACAATAAACCAGGCAATGTGTTTTGTGGGGTTATCCATCGTTTAGATCGGCCCACAAGTGGAGTCATTTTATTTGCTAGAACAAGTAAAGGCCTAGAACGAATGAACAAGCAGTTTAGAGACAAAATGACCACAAAAACGTACTGGGCAATTCTTGAAACCAAACCTCCTCAAACTAAAGGGAAGCTTGTGCATTTCTTGAAAAAAAACGAAAAACAAAATAAAAGCTATGTTTCAAATAAGGATATCAAAGGAGCAAAAGAAGCCATCTTGAGCTACACCTTGATCAGCTCTTCAGACCGATATCATTTGGTTCGAGTTGTATTGGAAACAGGGCGACATCATCAAATTAGGGCTCAATTTTCGAGTATAGGGTGTTGTGTTAAAGGAGATTTAAAATACGGTGGGAAAAGATCAAATCAAGATGGTTCCATCTGCTTGCACTCTAGAGAGCTCAAGTTTAATCACCCTACAACTCAAGAAGAAATTTGTATTATTGCTCCTATTCCTGACAATACGTTTTGGAACATCTTCAAAGATGTAAAATGATATTAGATTTGTTGAAAAGTATATAAGATTTCCGATGCAATTTGAAGACTCCTTTCAACATAATGTGGGACAGGATTTTCTGATTCATCAAATTCTTTAGGATCGTCATAAGTCGTAGAAAACCTTTTTTTCGCTCCTGGAACTAATGGACAATTGTCGTCAGAATCAGAACAGGTCATCACAGCAATGAAATCCGTTTGAGGAATAGAATCAGCTGTATTTGCTTTGGAATAACAAGAAATAAAATCAGTGTCATTATAATAGACCTGGTACAAGGGGTTCGCAGCCGACAAATCTTCACACTTGATTTCAAAACCAATATGCTTTAGGGCCGCGATTGTATTCGGATGACATTCTGTAGCCACAGTTCCTCCCGAATAGGTTTTCAGATTCTTTACGTCAAATAGCACAGATGCAATGTGACCCCAAACTTGTGCAAAATGACTTCTTCTTGAATTATGAGTACACAAGTAAACAACTGAAACCTCTTTGCCTTCGGATAACGATGCTTTTAATTCTTCACGAATAAACAAAACCAGTTCATCCAAAACAACTCTCCTTGAGGCGGAAATCGTTGCATCTGTTTCACTAATCAGCTTATTACAATTGCTTTTGAGTTTATCATTAATCATTACTATTATTTTTGTCTGAATATTAATCAGATATGAAGATACATTGAATAATCAAAAGCCGAGCATAGAAACTTTGGAATTCAAAAACCTCATGCTCAATTTTTGGGACAATCATGATTTCAGAAATAGAACATTTGCACAGGTTTATAAAGATTTTGCCTTAAGTGGCATTCGTCTTGAAAAAGGGTCTCTCGAAAAATGCAGTTCAATCAAGCAATTGGAAAACGTAATAGCCCCGATAATTAACGAACAAAATTTAAAACATCTTTTATATACCGTAGACCTCAAAGATGATGTTGCAGAAAGGTCTAATAGGCTTGTGACATCAATGATCACAAGAATTGCCTTCAAAGTATTTTTGCGAACTTACTTTACATCTAAATATGGTTATTAAAATCTAGTAATTAAGCAGTTCAATTATCTCATCTGAATTGTTATTTTTGTATAAAATGAATAACTGATGAATTTTATAGTTTCAAGCGCAACACTTTTACGTCACTTGCAAAATATTTCCGGAGTTCTAAACTCGAGTAATACTCTTCCTATTTTAGATAACTTTAAGTTTTCAATCAAAGGAAATAAACTCGAAATATCTGCTACTGATTTAGAAACTACAATGATCACCAAATTAGATGTACAGTCTGAAGAAGATGGTGCTGTTGCGGTTCCTGCAAAGTTGGTTTTGGAAGTATTAAAAAGTCTTCCGGATCAGCCCTGTACCTTTAAGGTGAATGGAGAGAATCATAAAATTGAGATTTCATATGACAACGGAAGGTCGGAAATGTCTGGTTTTAATGGAGCAGAATTTCCAAAACTTCCAAAAATTGAAAACCAAAGTACCATCAACATCTCTGGAGAGATTGTTTCAAATGCAATAAACAGAACATTGTTTGCAGCTGGAAATGATGAGCTTCGCCCTGCCATGTCAGGTGTATATTGTGAGTTCTCTGGTAACGAAATCATTTTCGTTGCCACAGATGCACACAAACTAGTGAGATACAAAAGAAATGATGCAAAGTCTACAGATAGTTCAGACTTTATTCTTCCTAAAAAACCATTAAATATGCTCAAGGCAAATTTATCTGGTAAGGAGGACATTAAATTGGAATACAATCAATCCAATGCTGTTTTTACCTTCAATGAGCTCAAATTAGTTTGCCGACTTATTGATGGGAAATACCCCAATTATGAAGCGGTTATACCAAAGGAAAACCCGAATATCCTAACCATTGATCGACTTCAACTTTTAAATTCGATTAAAAGGGTATCCATATTCGCAAATAAAACAACACACCAAATCAAACTTAAATTGGTTGGTTCCGAGCTTTCTTTGTCTGCAGAAGACACAGATTTCTCCAATGCTTCTAATGAGAGACTCACTTGTAATTATGATGGTGATGATTTAGAAATTGGTTTTAACTCTAGGTTCATTGTTGAGATGTTAAACAACTTAGATTCTGACGAAGTTCAGCTGGCTATGAGTGAACCAAGCAGAGCAGGAATATTAACTCCTGTAACCAAATCTTCTGAGAATGAAGATGTACTCATGCTCGTAATGCCGGTCATGCTCAATCGTTAATTCATGAATTCGAAAATGAAGCTAATTAGAGACCTCTCAACGGAGGAGTTAGCTGAACATTTAAAGGTCAATAATTTCCCAACATTTCGCGCTAAACAAATAATGGATTGGCTTTGGAAAAAAAACGTTGGTTCCTTCCAAGAAATGAAAAATATCGGTAAAAATTTACAAGAATTTTTAGACGAGCACTTCATGATCAATAAAATTTCCCTGAAGGACCAACAAATAAGTAAAGATAAAACCATTAAGTGTGCTTTCGAGGTCGATAAGAAAAGTGTGATAGAAGGCGTTTTGATCCCTACAAAAAAAAGAACAACAGCATGTATTTCTTCACAAGTTGGATGTAGTCTTGCATGTGAGTTTTGTGCTACTGGACGACTAAAACTTTTGCGTAATTTAACAGCTGGGGAAATATTCGACCAAGTGTTTCACTTAAAAAATGAAGCAAATGACAACTATCAAAAAAACCTTTCCAATATCGTTTACATGGGAATGGGAGAGCCTTTACTGAATTACAAAAACGTGTTGAATTCTATTGAATGGATCTGTTCTGAGGATGGACTTGGCATGTCTCCTAAAAGGATTACTGTATCGACAGCTGGGATTTCCAAAATGATTAGAAAGCTCGGTGATGACGAGGTGAAATTTAACCTTGCCTTATCTTTACACGCAGCTAATGATGAAAAGCGGAATACGATTATGGAAATTAATGAATCCAATAATCTTGAATCATTGCGAGATGCTCTTCAATACTTTTATGAAAAAACAAACTCTCGGGTAACATTTGAATACATCATTTTTGATGGCTTCAATGATGAACTCTCCGACGCTCGTGAATTGGCTGAATTCGCAAAATGTGTACCTTGTAAAATAAATATTATAGAATACAACCCTATTGATGGAGAGCCGTTCAAGCAGGCCAAACCTGAAAAAGTAGATCGATTTGCCTTGTTCCTTGAAGAGCGCAACATGATTGTTAACGTTCGAAAAAGTCGCGGTAAAGACATTGATGCGGCTTGTGGTCAGTTGGCCAACAAGAACAAAGCCATTCTCAGAGAAGAAAGAAGTTTAAAGCAATGATTAAAGTAGAACATCTCACAAAACAATTTTCTTTAAATAAAGAACAAAAAAAAGAAGTCGGAACAACTGACAAATTTGCTTTTGCAGTAAATGATATCAGTTTTGACTGTAAACCAGGAGAGATTTTTTCTTTACTGGGCCCTAACGGTGCTGGTAAAACAACCACGCTACGTATGCTTTCTACAGTCATAACACCTACCTCTGGTTCGATTTTAATGGGAGGAATAAATGCAGTCACTCATCCTAATGAAGCAAGAAGGAAAATTGGTTTTTTAACTGGTTCAACCGGTTTATACGCAAGGCTGAATGCCCATGAACTAATAGATTATTTTGCATCACTTTATGGGGTTTCAAATCAGCTGCTCACTGAAAGAAAGAAATATCTTTTCGATTTATTAGACATGAATGAATTTGCTCATAAACGAATTGGTAAGCTAAGTACAGGGATGAAACAAAAGGTGTCCATTTGCAGAACCATGATTCATGATCCAGAAATCGTAATATTTGATGAACCCACAAGTGGATTAGACGTCATCACTGCAGAAAGTATTATTCAGCTCATTAGAGATTGCAAGGCCCAAAACAAAACAGTCATCTTTTCCAGTCATATTATGGGTGAAGTTGATCTTTTGTGCGATAGTTTGGCCATTATCCACAAAGGTCAAATGAAATATCAGGGAAGTATGCAGGAGTTTCGAGAAAAGATGAGTGAAAAAAGTATTACTGCTGAATTTATTAAAACAGTCCAAGCTTAATTACATGATATTTAATATTTTCAAAAAAGAACTAAAAGAAACGCTTCGTGACAAACGAACATTAATCATGATGCTTGTCATTCCGATTCTTATATTTCCGCTCATACTGAATGTTGTTGTTGGTGTTTCTTCCTCCTTTGAAGAATCTGCTGAAAACAAAACCTTAAAAATTGGAATACTTGGAGAGACAAATGATTACTTGGCTCTAAAACTAAATGAGATCCCAAACGCTTTGGGGCCCAAAACCCTGATTCCATATCATGGAGATTCTTTAAAAATGAAAGCAGACCTTAAAGAAGAAAAGCTTGATATTGTTTTTATTTACGATTCTAAGTTTTCGGAAAAGCTTGATAAAATGGAACCTACAAAATTGATATGTGCGTTTGACAAAACCAATATCGGTTATGAACAACGGGCCCAAAAATACGTGCAGTATATCGAGGCTGAAGAAAGATTGAAACGATACCAGACGCTAAACATTGATGAACAACAAATAACCCCTTTTGAAATTGCATTTGAAAATAGCGCGAGCAATCAAAAAATGATTGGTGAACTCGTGGGAGGGTTTTTGCCTTATATTTTTATTGCATTTGGTTTTATGGGTTGTATGTATCCTGCAATTGATTTATTTACAGGTGAAAAAGAAAGAGGAACCATTGAAACTTTACTCACAACTCCTGTTAGCAGGTGGAAATTTCTTATTGGTAAAATGTTAGTGATTATATTATCAGGATTAATGGCGTCCTTTTTTGCTTTACTAGGGCTTTTCTTTTCCATCAATTTTATGGATATCATTCCTGATCCTGAAATCATGAATGTTATAAACCAAATTCTTAGTCTTGGTTTCGTACTAAAACTGTTTCTTTTACTTCTGCCCTTAACGGTTTTTTTCGCAGGAATCATGATTCCTATTGCGGTATACACGAAAACATTTAAAGAGGCTCAGAGTATTATTGCACCGTTAAATATCATTGTTTTGCTCCCTGCTATGGCCGGTCTTTTCCCTGGTATAGAGCTGAATGTACAAACGGCTTTGATTCCCATTTTAAATATCGTTCTGACTACAAAGGGACTGATCGGAGGAACTATAGATTATTCTTTATTGATTTTAAGCTTTTCTGTAATGGTTGTTTTGGCAGGCATAGCCGTTGCCGTTTCATTCAAACAATTCGGAAAAGAAACAAATATTTTGTCTTAGCGTGTGGAGCACAAAAAAAGTGTATTACAAATCTCCTTTCTTTTTATATGATTTTAAGATTTTATTAAGACTTAAATCATAATTCAATCCAACAATAAATTTAATCGGATTACTATCATATATTTTTTGATCTATTCGAGCAAATACACCTATAGAATGGGGCCCATCTAGCTCGAGATCTGTACCTATAGTGTACCTCATCTTATCAATTCTTTGACCTAACACACCTGCTCCGGGGTTGTAAAAAAATTCTACGCTCATCGTTGGAGTAAATATTGATTTTTTAATATCATAAGCGAGTGAAGGCTTAAACCGGATAGCTCTGTCAAAATCGGAATTATAAGAACTTGAGGACCCTTTTTCTGAACTCATTTGGTATCTCGTCCTAAACCCTAGGGAAAAGCGGTCGATGTTATAATTAAACTTGGCATTCATGTTGACACGATTCGCACCAATATAATTTCCGTTATTTTCTCTTTTGGCAACATATCGATAATCGATAGACACATTTACCCATTTCACTATTTTATACTTAACAGTTAACTGAGGAAAAATTGTTTTGGCTTTAAGATCTCTAAATCTGCTTGAGAAACTTCCTGAAAATTGAATTTTTTTATTGAGCTTATATTTGGCACCTGCACTTCCCCAAACCTCAAAAGATTGAGTATTTCCCGTAAATGAAATCGTAAAAAACAAGAAAACGATAAAGAGAGGTTTCATTAATACTTATCTATATAAATGGTATCAAGAACAACCACCTCATTGTTAGAGCTTGCATTTAGCTCAAGTAAAACTTCATCAGTACCACTTGCAACTGTGGGGTTATCTTGATAAGAAAATACCTGGTAATCACCTTTTTGCAAATATCGGAATTCGAAGCTCCCATCAAAACTCGTCTTTACATCATCATCATAAAATGTGTTTTCCGATCCGTAAATCAAATACACATCTTGATCTGCTGCTGGATACTCAAAAATACTTGTTCCAACGTGGTTTCTCTCAATGACCACACCTTTGATGGTAACGCTTCCTCCGGGACCTTCTACTTTTCTACAAGAAGAAAACACGAATAATAAAATGGAAATTGGTAGAATTAACTTAATTTTATTTGACATAATTAAATTTTATCTTGTAAAGATACAACTTCAAACACAATTTGTCGTCTAAGGGGTGTTACAGAGATAAAAAAACAATTATTATTGAGTAAACTATACTTTAAACTAACTATGAAATATATTATTCTTGTTTCGACTTTCTTGATTTCTCTCGGTTTATCAAGTCAAGTACTAATTAATGAATATTCCGCATCAAACATGACCGGTATTAATGATGCATTTAATGATAATGAAGATTGGGTCGAATTATACAATTCAACCGGTTCATCTGTTGATATGACAGGATGGTACTTATCAGATCGGTCTGGAAATCTCTTAAAATGGCAATTCCCTGCAGCCTCTGTAAATGGAAATGATCATCTTTTGCTTTTTTGTAGTGCCCGCGATCTTGTTCAAGGTGGAGAAATCCATACAAACTTTAAACTTTCACAAACTGAAGGAGACTGGGTCATTTTATCCAACAACTTTGGCAATGTTGTAGATTCATTCAAAATCGTGCATTACACCAAAAAAGACCATTCGGTTGGTAGATCAACTGATGGAGCTGCCGACTTTAAACTTTTTACAAATCCCACTCCAAACGCTGTAAATACAGGTGCTCAAGATTTCTACACGCCCACTCCAGTTTTTGATATGCAAGCAGGTTCTTATCCTTCAGCAATAAACGTTACAATTAGTTGTTCAGATGCCTCAGCACAAATTCGATATACAACAGATGGTTCAGACCCCACAGCGGGATCAGCCCTATACTCGGGGCCGATAAATGTCTCCAATACCCAAGTTGTTCGAGCCGTTGCTTTTGGAACAAACCTCCCCTCCTTTACAGAAACCAATTCCTATTTCATCAATGTTACTCACGGATTACCCATTGTATCTGTTTGTAGTGATGAAGTATATGACCTTGTTGCGAACGGGAACCAAGGTGGTGGATGGGGCGGAGGCTCAAATAAAATTGGCGCTTTTGAGCTATTTGAACTTGGTGGTGTATTTGTTGACGAAGGTGAAGGTGATTTCAACAAACATGGCAATGATTCTTGGAGTTATCCCCAAAGAGGATTTGATTTTATCATGAGAGACCAATTCGGTTACAATGGTGACATTGATCATCAAATTTTCCCGGAAAAAACAAGAAATGACTTTCAACGACTCATTCTTAAACCTGCGGCAAGTGACAATTATCCATTTGAAGATGGTGCTCACATTCGCGATGCATTTATTCATATGCTTTCGGTAAAGGCCAAAATGAGATTGGACGAAAGAACCTCACGATCTTGTGTTCTTTATCTAAATGGCGAATATTGGGGGGTATATGAAATTCGAGAAAAAGCAGATGACTCTGACTACACAAAATATTATTATGATCAAGATAAATTTCATTTAGAATATTTAAAAACTTGGGGAGGAACATGGCAAGATTATGGTGCTCCAAATGCACAACCAAATTGGGATAATCTAACCAATTTTATTTTGAGTAATAATATGTCAGCAGGTGCCGACTTTGATTATGTAGATTCTCAACTAAATTGGAAGTCCCTCTGCGACTATTTTATGTTCAACTCCTATGTAGTCAACATGGACTGGCTCAATTGGAATACAGCGTGGTGGCATGGTACAGATCCATTAGGAGATAAGAAAAAGTGGCGTTACGTGCTTTGGGATATGGATGCTACATTTGGCCATTATATTAATTACACTGGCATACCTGATGTTTCAGCAAATGCAGACCCATGCAACGCAGAAAACCTACCGGATCCGGGTGGGCAAGGTCACACAGACATTTTAGAAAAATTAATTGCAGAAAACCCAATCGTTGAACAATACTATGTTACGCGATATATAGATTTGGTGAACACGTATTTTTCTTGCGATTCTATGCTTTTCTTATTGGATAGTATGGTGAATGAAATAACGCCAGATATGGCAGGACAATGTGCAAAATGGGGTGGCTCAGTTCCTGATTGGCAGAACAAAGTACAAACACTGCGAGATTTTATCAATGCAAGATGCTTGGCACTTGAATCAGGATTGATTGATTGTTACGATTTGAATGGACCACATGCCACAACGTTTGATGTAAGCCCAGCAAATTCTGGTGAGATAAAGGTAAACTCTGTTTGGGCTCCAACCTACCCCTGGACCACAGAGTATTTTGGAGGAATTGAAACCTATTTGAAGGCCAAGCCTGCCCCAGGGTTTCTTTTTGATCATTGGGAATACACCACCGGGCCTTTGGGCTCAGCCATTACGGAAGACACCAATTCTATAGTCATTAATGCACCCGAAGATATTACCGCATTCTTTATTATTGATGATCCAAATTTGGATACCGATGGTGATGGTTTAACAGATCAGGTTGAAACAGGTGTTGGAACTGACCCAACCAATCCTGACACAGACGGAGATGGAGAAAATGACGCTGATGAAATCGGAGATCCAAACAGCCCAACCGATACGGATGGCGATGGAATTATTGATGCGCTTGAATCAAGTAACAATGATCAAGATGGAGATGGAGTTAATGATGAAGAGGATCCGGCAAATACAGATCCATGCGTTCCAAATCCAAATGCCGGAAATTGTGATCAAGACAATGATGGATTGACGAATGAACAGGAAGCTTCAGCAGGTACTGACCCTACAAACCCTGACACTGATGGAGATGGGTACAACGACAGTGATGAAATAAATGACGGAACAGACCCTCTTGATCCTTGTGATCCTGATGATATTCTACCAGAGTGCAATATCGATACCGACGGTGATGGTTTAACCGATGCTCAAGAGGCAGTTATAGGAACTGACCCCAATAATTCAGATACCGATGGTGATGGTTTAACAGATGGTGCTGAATTCAATAACGGAAGTGATCCTTTAGATGGTTGCGATCCAGATGACAGTAATCCCGACTGCGCTGAAGGTGTTCATATACCTACAGGCTTTTCTCCAAATAACATTGGACCTGAAGAAAACAATGCCTACAGTATAATTATTGGACAAGATGTTGCCAGCTTTCAATTTAAAATATTTGATCGTTGGGGTAAAGTAATGTTTGAATCGAATGTAAGAGGGTTCAAATGGGATGGAAAATATAAGGGATTAGATTGCAATGCCGGTATTTACCCCTACATCATGAAGGTTACTTATTTGGATGGCGAATCAAACACCCTATCTGGAAACATAACTCTAATTAGATAGTATGAAAAGACTTTTATTTCTCTTTTTGACAATAAGTTTTTTAGGCAATTCTCAAGACTTTCACTATTCGCAATTAGATCAATCACTTACCCTAATAAATCCTGCGACTACATCTACTTTCTCAGGTTTCGAAAGGATTACTTTGCAGCACAGAAACCAATGGCTTGGAGCTGGAACTCAGTTTATGACCAGTATGGGAATGGCAGAGTTTTCTATTGGGAAAATTGCCAGGCAAAAAAGTGCTTATGCGGGTATTGGAGTATACTTTATGAATGACGTAGGAGGCGATTCAAAATTCAGTGTTAAAAGTGGTGGTGTTACAGCTAGTGGCGTATTACCAATAGCCAAAAACCACAATATTTCGGCTGGAATACACGCTGCATTCACAAACCGGTCTGCTGATTTTTCGAGGGTTTCATTTATGAGCCAATGGAATGGGTCCGAATTTGATAACTCCATTGATCCTGGTGAGTCCAATGGGATTTCATCTTTTTCACACCTTGACGCGGGTGTTGGGATTGCCTATGGATTTAATAAAGAAAATGAAAATACACTATCAAGTAATGAGATGAGCTTTCAAGGAGGAGTATCGATACAGCACCTTAACAAACCAAAGCTGAGGTATAACTCTTTGGTTGATGACCGACTTTTCATGAAGTTTTGTTTCCATGCCAATGCCCGATATGGCTTGTCTTCAGAATCGAATTTAGAAGTAAGTGCTGCTCAATTTATCCAAGGAAAACATCTTGAAACGGTGGTCGGCTTATTCTATCGCTTAAAAACAAAAAATGCATCGAGGGTCACCTCTATTTTGAGCAATCAATATTTTGTTTTTGGAACCTATTTTAGAAGTGTTGGAACTGTAATTCCTACAGTTTATTTTGACTTAGGAGCCTTTAGTCTTGGGCTGTCTTATGATTATGAATTTGGTCAGCTTTCAAGCATGTACAAACAATCTGTTGAAGTCAGCTTAAAATTCAACTCAGGAAAAAAATCCATATTCAATAGCTCTAGACTTCGCTAATATAGTTCAACCATAAATTCGCTTGATCCGTATTCAATACCCTAGGCATTTTATTTTGCGAACCTATCTTTCCTACACTTTTCATATATCCATAAAAGGTGTCTGGAGGAATTATTTTAACCTTAGGTTTACCGAGACTGTATTTTCGGGCTGATTTATAATCATCATTTAGGCGACAAAGCGCTCCATCCAAATATTTCATAACCTCCCCTGCATCAAGATCGGTACCTGACACACCTAAAAACCAGCTGTGACATTGATTATCGATATCCGCATAAATCGTAAACTCTGAAAATTGAACATTAAACTTTTTCCCCGCTTCTAATAAACCCTGATTTATATTTCCAAGCGACAAATGCTCTCCGCAAAGACTTAGGAATTGCCTTATTCTTCCTGTAATCACAATTTCATACTCCTCCGTATCAACAAAACGAACCAAATCTCCAATGAGGTATCTCCACAGACCAGCATTGGTTGATATCACTATTGCATAATCAACTCCTTCTTTTACCTGACCTACGGTATACGCTTCTGCGTTGGGTTTAATCTTCCCATATTCATCAAAATATTCTGAATTAAACGGTATAAATTCAAAGAAAATTCCATTATTCATTAGAAGCTTCATGCCTTTTCGGTGGCCTTCATTCTGATAACCAAAATATCCCTCACTGGCCAAATAGGTATCTAATAAATTTATCTTGTGTTTTGAGATCTTGTTGAGTCTTTCGAGGTATGGATCCATAAAAACACCACCATGAACATAAACATGTAAATTGGGCCAAATATCATGAATCGTTTCAACATCATAATGCGCTACAATTCTCTCCATTAACAGCAGGCACCAGCTCGGAATTCCTGCTATGATACCAATGTCCCATTTTGGTGCTTTCTTGACCATTATGTCAAGCTTTTTATCCCAATCGGTCATTCCACTTATCCTGGGACCGGGTTTGGCAAATGGTGAAACAATAAAAGAGGTGTGTTTTTTTAATATTCCACTTAAGTCTCCCTCAACATGCGTCTCCTTGTAGTTTAATTTTGTAGAACCACCAACCGCAAGTAAGCTCGTATTAAAAAATGATTGTGGTAAATCAAGACCATGTAGCAAAGACAGTTGACGAATGCTTGTCTTTTGAAAAGACCTGATCATTTCAACGGTTATGGGTATCCTTTTGCTTGGAGAACCGGTGGTTCCCGATGATAATGCATAATATTTAATGCGACCTCTCCAAGTATTATTTTTTTCACCCAAGAGCGAATATTTCAACCATTTATCGTAAAACTCATCATAGCTTGTTATAGGTAGGTTTTTCTGAAATTTACTTAGCTGATTCGAGGTATTAAGGATTTCTTGAAAACGGTGAGCCATGCCAAATTTTGTTGACTTTGCCCTCGACAGCAAATAACCCAATACATCAAGCTGGTGTTTGTAACCCAATGTTTTCTT
>DAIPZI010000024.1:229-14474 GCA_036782275.1 Crocinitomicaceae bacterium | reverse complement strand
GTTTTCGAATGAATGTTATTGTCTATTACTGCAGAAAGTAGGTTATGCGCTTTTTCAATCGCCGAAAAGTCCCCGGTGAAATGTAAGTTGATATCTTCCATCGGTAGAACTTGAGAGAAACCGCCACCTGTTGCCCCTCCTTTAATTCCAAAAACAGGTCCCAAAGAGGGCTCGCGAAGTACAACAGTTGTTTGTTTGCCTATCCGGTTTAGACCTTCAGATAAACCAATAGACATGGTTGTTTTCCCTTCACCTGCAGGTGTCGGAGAAATGGCGGTTACCAAAATGAGGTTGCTTTGATTTACTTTTTCAGCATCTATTTTGGATTGAGGAAGTTTGGCTTTGTGTTTGCCATACATTTCAATATCATCTTCATTCAATCCAAGCTTTTTGGCTATCGTTCTAATGTCTTCTAGTTTAATCTGTTTTGCTATATCTAGGTCAGTCATGTCGTTTTTATAGTTTAATTAAAACGTTCCTGTCTGAATAGGAAGTTTTTTAAATTTTAGTTTTCTACTATGAATTGACTAAAAATAATGAATTCTTAAAGAACATTTTTAATATTGGGACTTAGCCATAGGCAAAATGAAATATGCATTCGTAATAAACTTCTTCGTTCCTGCCTATTTCGAGTGAAAGCGGATTTATTGACATCAATTTTTTGGTATGAAGTTCTATAAAAACAGAACTTCAAAAGAATAGTTCTTATTGTTTGACAAATTGCTTTTTAACAACAAAGCCATTACTTAAAAAGAGCTCCATGATATAGGATCCATTGTCAAATGAACTGACGTTAATTGTTTCAGAAAACTGCGGAGTTTCATGAACAATCTTTCCAGATACATCGACAATGCGAATGTTTGTGATTTCCTGTTCGCTATTGATGTGAATTTCATCCATTGCAGGGTTGGGAAATACACCGATTTTTGATGACAATTCATCGAGGTTATTCGAGTTGATTAAATTCTCATAATAGGTATACTCACCATAATAATCTGTGACCATCAAATCCATATCTCCATCGTCGTCTAAATCAACCGATGCAGGATAACCAATTTGATAGCTTTGACCCAAACCAAACGGATTTTGAATAGGAGTCCCAAAACTTGGGTTACTTGCGTCGCCCGTATTTTGAAAATATTTGAAATTTCCGTAATACTCTCCTACCAACACGTCCAAATCTCCATCGTTGTCTAAATCTACAATTTCAGGAAAAGCCAACATTGTTACAATGTTTAATCCGTAAGGATTTAAAACCTGAGGAGCGAAAGCGGGAGATGTTGAATTCCCCGTATTTTCAAAATATTTAAGGTTGCCATAATACTCACCAGAAAGCAAGTCTAGATCTCCATCATCATCCAAATCTGCAGCATCTACAAATGCGTAATAAAAAGTTGGCTCTAGTCCAAATGGATTCTCAATATAAGGGGCGAATTCAGGTAAGTTTGCCGAGCCTGTATTTTCAAAATATCTAAATACGCCATAATAGGATCCTTGCATAATGTCTAAATCCCCATCATTATCAAAATCCGCAATTGTAGGAAATCCAAGGGGATCTCCTTGAGACAATCCAAACGGATTCATAATGGGAGTGCTAGAGAAATCAGGACTTGTTACACTTCCTGTGTTTTCATAATAAACATAAGTGCCATAACCCTGCCGAGCCAACATGTCTTGATCTCCATCATCATCTAAATCTGCAAATTCAGGAAAAATCAAATTGCCATCTGTTTGAAGACCAAAAGCATTTACGACCGGAGGAGCAAATGATTGTGCTGTAGAATGGTTGTAAAACACGGATCCAAATACCAATGCAAACGACCCTAAAACCCTGCGCAATTGTCGAGTACTGTATACTTTTTTCAGCTCTTGAATGAGTTGACTGATTTTAGAAACAAGCGCCTTAAACCGTTGGTCACTTTTCTGAACACCGTTTCTCATCATGATTTCCAATCTTTTCAGATGATTTTTTAGTTCAGAAAGTTTGATAGAAGCATTTGAAGTTTTCATAATTCAATTTTATGAGTTTTAATAAAGATAGGTTTATTTTTCTTTTGCCCAATAGCTTGAATCCGGAATACTTAAACCCATTTTATGATTGGAATTGATTGTATTCAATATATTGGGGCGAATCATACCTGGAAAAATTTTGAGGTCAAAAATCTCATCTACAGAGCTGGTGTATTTAATTCTTCCTACTAATGCAGCTGTGGGAAGGTGATAGATTTCAATTCCAGCATCATTTGCATCTTCAGCAAAATCCAATTTTGCGAATGTAGAAGAGTTTTTTCTAAGCTTTGATAAACCAATAAATAAATAATCTTCATACAAATCCATTCCTCTAACAAAGCCTTTAGTTTTTATTACCGTTGTGCATTCTCCATTTTCACGATTTATTTTGATTAGCTCTCCTTTTGCAGATAATAACACATATAATTCACCATTATAAATTCTTGGAGAATGTGGCATTGCGAGGTTTTTTGCCAAAATCTCATTTGTTTCAATATCGATTACAATTCCTGTTTCTGTTACTTTCTCTCTCCAGCTCTGGAATGAGTTCCCTTCATTAAAAGCTGTTGCAAATTTCGGTCTTCCATTTTCAAGGGCCATCCCATTTAAATGGCAACGATCCTCTGAGACCAATGCATCAATAAATTTCGGTTTCCATATTGGGGTGAAATTATATTCTGCGTTTAGTTTTACGATGCAAGAGAACAGGGTATTTACCGCAAAAAGACCTCCATTTTCACCATAGGACAAATCATGAAAATCTAAAGCACCAGTATGATAGGTTAAACGCGGCATAAAAAGAGCATCATAAGTATCCTTTTTATTGGGGTAATGTGTAGCAAGGCTTGATGAGTTGGTGAAGCAAATCACTTCATCTTTCGTAGCAATAGACATGTTGTTATTATGTCTGGCAATCCCCATGGGTTTATCGAATGTTCTCGGGAGTTGAATAAGCGAATTTTCATTTTTGGGAGACAGAAATATTAATTTTCCAGCTTGATATGTGGAGATTGAGATGCTACAATTAAGCTTTAGCAATAATTCCGGTACTTGGGAGGTGTATTGACAACTAAAGGGGGTGAGCTTTGGTTCCATTCTTCTTAATTTGTAATGGTAAAGAAATAAAAATAAGCGGGCATATCAAAGTATTCTGCAAAGGGCACCTCGCTTCATATTAAATTGTAGATTGTGTTATTTTGAGAAAATGGAAGTATTGATTTTTAAAATAGGACACGGGTCATTCTCTTTTTTGTAAATTTGCACCTAATTATTGGCTTGGTATGAAGTTCGCTTATTTCGTTTTTTTTCTACTCTTTATCTATTCATGTACACCTGAAACACAACAGTTTAAGAATCATTTTCATTTAGAATGTAGTGGTGAAAAAACTTCTGATTCTAAATTTGTGGAGGGTTCAGAATTTCTTAATAATGCCAATTGCCGTTCGAATGCGTATAGCAGAACCGGACAATATGGATTTAAACTCAATTCTAAGCAAATATATGGTCCAACATATAAATTGAAATCCATCAAAAAAGGTGATGTGATTTACGCTTCTGTTTGGCGTTTAAAGGGCAGTCAAAGTGGGAAATTGGTGATTGGTTCCAAATCTGATGTCCAATATGAGAGTGGAGAGCATGTGGTCAATGAACAAGGCGATTGGGAACAATTGAAATGTAGTTTTATTGCGCGTCAAAATTATGAATACGTCTCTGTCTACATCTGGAATCCGAATAAGAACGATGTTTATTTTGATGATTTAATTATTGATTGTTTTCGCAATCGAAAAAAGCCAAGTCAAATTTCAGAAAAAGATATTCTTAGAATCAATATTCCCCAGTCGGCATTAGATAGTATTGCTGATTTTCGAAAAACGGCATTGCAGCAAGATATTATCAGTTCAGAACTTAAAACCTATTTTGATGGATCCATCAAAGTAAACGGAGAGAGTCGTCCTGTATCGCTTAGAATTAAGGGAGATTGGGTAGATCATTTGGAGGGCGATAAATGGTCCTTCAGAATTAAATTAAAGGGCAGCAATTCATATCATGGCATGAAAAAATTCTCTATTCAGGATCCTTCGACACGGTCTTTTATGATGGAGTGGTTTGCTCATCGTTTATTTGAGAAAGAAGATATACTAACGACACGTTATCAATTTAAGCTGGTCTACATCAATGGAGTTAACAAAGGGGTTTATGCATTAGAAGAGCATTTTGATAAAAGACTTTTGGAATATCGAAATAGGAGAGAGGGGCCCATTGTAAAGTTTGATGAAAGTGGAATCTGGCAGGCCCGTCTGAATCAAAAAGAAACAGGATCTCCATTTAAAAAATACCCTTATTTGGAATCCTCTGAAGTATTGCCATTTAGTAAAAAGAGAACACGTAAAAACGAGGCTTTATTAAGGCAATTCATGATGGCAAAAAGTCACATGGATAGGTACAGGAATTTTGATAAAAATATTCATGAATATCTAGATGTCGATAAAATGGCTCGATTTATTGCTCTATGTGAGCTCATGAATGCCACGCATGGATTAATTTGGCATAACCAGCGAAATTATTTGAATCCAGTAAAGGCATGTCTTGAACCCATTGCATATGATTGTTTTAAAACAGATTTAGATATTCACAAAGAACTTCTTGGAAAAGCAAAGCATTGGAGAAGTGATGCAGAATTCACCGTATTAGATGCACTATTTTTAAATCCTACTTTTGATAAATTATATGTAGAATATTTAAAAGAGTTTACACAACCATCTTTTCTACAAAATGCTTACCAAGACTTTAACGTTGAGCTGGTTCATTTTGAATCACTATTAAGTCATGAATATCCAATGCATAAGCTGGACAAGAATTATTTTGAGACAAACCGAAAAAATGTAGAAGAAAAAATCCTTAAATACGAGCAGATGCCGGCAGTGGTTCGGAGCGTCAGTAAAAAAGGAATTTACCAAAAGACACAACAAGATGTGGTTTTTGATAAAGCTGCTCTTAACGTTTATACCATTGAGTCTGATTCATTATCCTGCACACTTCAATTTGAAAACTTTTTATTAGCAGATATTGAAATAATTGGATATTCAACCAAAATGAATAAGAAACTGGTACTTCCTTTCTCTAAATCAATTAAAATAGAGGCGTATGGTGGGCAAGCACAATCCATTCAGAAAGCATTTGAATTTAGGCCTAAAAACATTTATTACAAAACGTCATTTACCGGTGACTCTCTGATTAAGTCAAAGGTAAGTGCTTTTCCACCCACTCAATTTGTGAATGTTTTGGGTGCTCGAGCCCAAGCTTTATGCAATTCGAATGATAGTATTTTTGTCATGGAAAAAGGCGTTTACACCTTTAGCTCAACCGTTTATTTCCCTAGGAACAAAAAGCTAGTTATAAAAGAAGGGGCTCGGATAAATTTAAAAAACAATGCACGATTTGTTTCCTATTCTCCTGTAGAAATTATAGGATCGAAAGAAAATCCTGTTGAATTTTTCTCTTCAGATCAAAAGGGTGGTGGATTGGTTATTATCCCTGGTGGTGGTCATGTGGATTTAAAACACGTGAAATTTTCAAATCTAGGTGCAGGAAACACAAACAATTGGATTTTAACAGGAGCAGTAACCATTTACGAAGGTGAGGTGGCGATTTCCAACTGTATATTCAAAGGGAATACCTGTGAAGATGCTTTAAATCTTTTTCGGTGTGATTTTGGTATTAGTGAGAGTATAATTTCGGATACCCAATCTGATGGTTTTGATGCAGACTTTTGTCAAGGAACAATCAGTAAGAGTCAATTTATAAATACGGGGAATGACTGCATAGATTTCTCCGGAAGTAAAATCAAAATTGAATCTTGTCAAATAAGCGGATCTGGAGATAAAGGGATTTCCGGTGGAGAAGGATCAATTCTGGAGGTCATCAATTGTGAAATTGAAAATGCATCTATTGCAATTGCCTCCAAGGATAATTCGGATGTGCTTGTTAAGAATACCGATATTTCGAATTGCAACTTCGCTTTTGCGGCTTATCAGAAAAAGGCAGAGTTCGGCCCTTCGAAATTAATCGTTGAATCTGCAAAATTGTCCAATGTGAGTAATGAACAGCTTATAGAGTTGGATTCCAAAATCACAGTTAAGGGCAAAGAATATATAGGTACGGAATCATTTGATATCGATTCGATGTATAGTGTTTTTACAAAGACTCTTTAATCAAGAAAACCAAACATCGCGAATCACCTCTTTTCCCATAAATTGGTTTACGCGTTCAATAATGACTTGCTTGCCTATATGAAGCTGTTCTCTCATTACAGAAGAATCAATTGTGAGGAGTAATTTTTTGTTTTTTATTTGAATACTTTTCGTGCGGTGTGCAACAGCTTTACCCATTAATTCGGGCCACGCTTCAACGAGATCAAGCTCTTTCATCTTGTCCTCAAGATTATATGCTTTTAGGAGCTTTTCTATCACATCTCCAAGCTGCTTTTCATTTGATGACCGTCGTTTGTTCTTGTACATACTTTAAAGTTAGAGAGAAATTTCTTTTACTGTACCATTTTCGGTCTCAAATAATTTGGATTGAATCGATAAACTAGTTAAAAGTTTTACCATTCGGTCTTTGTCTGTGTCTGAGATAATCACTTGCCCGAAAAACTTTGTTGTTACTAATGATACAAGTTTTTGGACACGTTCATGATCAAGTTTGTCAAATATATCATCAAGAAGTAAGATAGGACTGGTTTCTTTCATGGTTTTTAGCCATTCAAATTGAGCCAATCGAAGGGCAATGATAAAAGATTTTTGCTGTCCTTGAGATCCGAACTTTTTTATAGGGTGTTCTTTTATGGTGAAAAGTAAATCGTCTTTGTGCGTTCCAACATTTGAATATTGAGTAAATGAGTCTTTTTTGTGATATTCTTTTAGAAGCTCAGAGAAATCGGATTCGTTTAATTGTGATCGGTACGCTATTTTAACGTTTTCCTCTTCAATGGCAATTTCGTTATAAAACTTCTTAAAAATAGGAATAAATGAAGTTAAGAATTCAGAACGAATTCTATGAATTTCGTTCCCAAGCTTAGACATTTGAATATCCCATATTTCTATTGACTCAAGATCAAATAGTCGATGTTCATGCATGTTTTTAAGAAGGGCGTTTCGCTGATTTAAAACCTTTTGATAGGATTGTAAATGGTTTAAATACCTTGGGTTTACTTGCGAAATAATTCCGTCTATCCATTTCCTTCTTAATTCACTTCCTTCATTTATCAGGTCTCCGTCGTAGGGAGAAATAAAAACAACTGGAAATCTTCCGATGTGATCTGCAAGCTTTTCGTATTCTTTCTTGTTCAGTTTGACCGTCTTTTTAGCTCCGAGTTTATATGTGCAATTGACTGTGTAATTTTTCTTGTCGTATTCCCAAATTCCAGATATGCTAAAGAATTTTTCGTTGAACTCTATATTTTGCTTGTCAATTGAGTTTAGATAAGATTTACACATACTCAAATAGTGAATTGCGTCCAGTATATTGGTTTTACCGCTTCCATTTGTCCCTATAAAGGCATTTATACCTTTTGAAAATGAAATTTCAGAATGATGATGGTTCTTAAATTGATGAAGACTTAGCTCTTTTAATTGCATGTGAATTCAAAGTTAATAGAAACGGATTAAAATTTTAATCTATCAATGCAACTTATCATAAAAAATAAAAGTCCTAAATTAGAGAACTGTATATTAACTATTTATGAAAATTCACCTTTTGTTTTCAATTATCGCATTGTTGTTTGCACAACAAACCAAGGCGCAATTGAATATCACGAATCAAGGTGCTTCAGCTCAGGTTGTGGTGAATTCGATAATCAGTGGGGGATTGACAATTTCAAATGCGGTAATTAACTGTCCTACAAATTCTTATGGTTCGTTTACAAATGGAGGGACCACCTGTATAAATCTTGAAAGCGGCCTGCTTTTATCTACTGGAAATATCAACAACATTGGCTTGCCTGCCGGAACTCAAGATTTTAATCCGAATTTTTCTACGGACAATGGTTCTGATTGCAATGATCCCCAATTAACATCTTTAGAGCCTTTGGCCACAAACGATTGCTGCATACTCGATTTTGATGTGGTTCCCTCATGTAATACATTGAGGATCCGTTTTGTTTTTGGTTCAGAAGAATATCCTGAATATGTGAATAGTACTTTTAATGATGCTTTTGGCTTTTTTGTGACAGGAACAAATCCTGCAGGTGTTAATTATAACAATACGAACGTGGCAACCCTTCCTGATAATGTCACGATTGTAAGTGTAGATAACGTTAGTCCTGTTACCAATAATGCATTTTACATCAATAACGAAAATTGCACAAACATATCTTTAGATGGTATTACGGTCGTCCTAACTCGTGAAATAGAGGTTGTGCCTTGCGAAACATATCACTTTAAATTGGCAATTGCCGATGCCTTGGACGGAATTTATGATTCTGGAGTTTTTGTTGACTTTTTGGAATGTGTAAATGCCCTTGGAACGACAATTGCATCTACACCTTCTTCGTGCAATGGAAATGACGGAACGGCCTCAGTGATCGCAACTGGAGGCAATCCGAATTACACGTATTCCTGGAATACTACTCCAGTTCAAACTTCGGCTACAGCGACGGGACTGTCTCCAGGGATTTATGAGGTTACGGTTGATGATCAGGGGGCGTGTACAGACCCTGTTGTTTCATCTATTGAAGTTGTTTCTGATGCAACCTCACCAACGATAAGTATTAATAACCCTACAATTTGTGCAGGTGAATCGGTGATACTTACAGCTACTCCTTCAACATCAGGGGGTAATTATTTATGGACAACAGGTGAAATTACTTCTTCAATAACCGTTTCTCCGAATTCTAATACTACATATAATTGTGCTTATGATTTAAATGGATGTACCACAAATGAAAGTACTACTGTAAATGTTAATCCTGTGTCTTTAGGGACAGATACTCAAACGGCTTGCGACTCATATGTCTGGATCGATGGAGATACTTATACAACCAGTAATAATACAGCCACATTTAATATAGTCGGAGGAGCGGCAAATGGCTGTGATTCTCTTGTGACTCTAAATTTGACAATTGATCCTTTACTTACACCTACATTTGGTCAGGTAGGGCCATATTGCGAGGGTGTTGCGATTCCAAATTTAAATTCAAGCTCGAATGAAGGCGTCACGGGTAGTTGGTCTCCTGCCCTTGATAATACACAGACAACAACCTATACTTTCACTCCTGATGCGGGACAGTGTTCAAATACACAGACTATGGAGATTACAATTGATCCATTACTGACACCTACATTTGATCAGGTTGGACCATATTGTGAAGGAACTTCTGTGCCGAATTTGAATACGATCTCTAATGAAGGAACAGTAGGTAGCTGGTCTCCGGCTATTGACAATACACAATCAACAATCTATACGTTCTCTCCTGATGCAGGTCAGTGCTCAAATACTCAGACCATAGAAATAACGATTGATCCATTACTGACGCCTACATTTGATCAGGTTGGGCCGTATTGTGAAAACAGTACTCCTCTTGGCTTGAATACCACATCCTTAGAGGGTGTTGTCGGTGTTTGGGGTCCTCCGGGCATAAATACGGGTATAATTGGTCCATCGACATATACGTTTGTTCCAGATATTGGGCAGTGTTCGAATACGCAAATAATGGAAATCATTATTATTCAGTTGGTAACACCAACCTTTGATCCTGTCGATTCATACTGCGAGGGCGAAGTAATTCCTGATTTAACAACTACATCTAATGAAGGCCTTACGGGAAGCTGGTCTCCAATCATAGATAACACACAAACAACAACCTATACCTTTCTTCCCGATATTGGACAGTGCTCTAATAATCAATCTTTAGAAATCATCGTAGATATACTAGAAACACCTACCTTTAATCAACAACCTCCGATATGTGCTGGAGACAATTTCACTCTGTCAACTATATCTAATGAGGGGATTACAGGAAACTGGAATCCAGTAATCAATAATACTCAAACAACACCTTATACTTTCACCCCTGATGTAGGTCAATGCTCAAATGAGCAAACAATGGTTGTGTCTGTTGGTCCTCCGGAAACACCTACATTCTCGATTATGGGCCCATATTGCCAAACGGGGAATGTTGATGTATTGCCATTGAGCTCTTTAGAAGGTTTTACAGGAACATGGATTCCAAATACAGTTGACAATACCTCAACAGGAGTATTTACAAGTACCTTTACCCCTGATGCAGGTCTCTGTGCAACTTTAGCATCTATAGATATTACGATCACGGATGCTCCTTCAATCACAGCTGCTGCTTTGGACAGCACCTTGTGTGAAGGGGAGTCTACAGTTTTATTTGCCATGGATATTACAGGAGGACAACTAGTCGAAACGTTTACGATGGATGTTACTGCTCCGTTTAATTATACCACCTCCAACACGAATGCTGCGGGTAGTTATTATGTTGTTGTGAGTGGTACCATCACAGCTATGCTTGGAGAAGTAAGAGATGCGAACTATCAATTTACTCTTAATAATAATCCAGTAAACCCTCCCGTCCCTGGATCTTTTTGGCAATGGAATGGTTCGAGTGCCTCATCTCAATCAACTGTTCCATTTGTTTATAATCCTGCCCATGTTTACAACTACTTTTTCAGCGGTGGAGCACCACAAACGTTCACTTTTTCAGATAGCGGACCCTACATCGATAATTCAGGAAGTTTAGTATTTGAAATATATTATTTGGGAGACTTATTATGGTCAACGGGTGCTACTGAAGTAGCAGATACCATTGTACCTCCTGCAGGAAGTAATACCTATTCAGTTTCAATTGATTTTGGAAATGGATGTGTTGCAAGTGATGATGTTGGTATTTTGGTTAATGCACTTGATTCGCCAACATTCGATCCCATTCCACCGATATGTGTAGGTGATGTACTTGTTTTACCATTAACTTCTATTGAGGGGTATACTGGTGTATGGTCCCCTGCAATTGATAATACCCAAACCACAGAGTATACATTTACTCCTGATGCCGGTCAATGTGCAAGTGAGCAATTCGTAACCGTAGAAGTGGGGCCACCAAGCACTCCTACTTTTGAGGTGATATCTCCAATTTGTTCAGAGGCCGATTTATCTCTTCCAACAGAATCTTTAGAAGGTTTTATGGGGACTTGGTCTCCGGTTGTCAATAATATGGAAACAACAACCTACACGTTTACTCCAGATATTGGTCAATGTGCAATAACTTCGGACCTCACTGTTGAGGTTTTGGAAAACCCAATTATTTTTGGTGGTGATCCGATCATAGTATGTGTCGGAGATATTGTTAGTCTGTCAGGAAGTGGCGCTGGTCCGAACGGTGATTATACTTGGGACAATGGGGTAATAGATGGGGAGTCATTTATTGTCAATGAAACCCTCCTTTACACGGTTACCGGTACGGATGAAAACGGGTGTATTGGAACTGCAACAATATTGGTAACCGGCTTACCTGTTCCAATAGCTGGAATCTCTGCATCTCCTGAGAGTGGCGGAGTTCCTTTGGATGTGATTTTCACCAATACCAGTCAAAATGCCACAAATTTTGAATGGGATTTCGGTAATAATGAATTTAACACCGTTAATAACCAAAGTGCTCAAAATAGTACTTATTTAGATTTTGGAAGTTACACGGTATGGTTGATTGCTGATAATGGAATTTGTGATGATTCGATTTCGATTGTTATTTCAACAACTGTGGAGCCACAAATTTTTGTGCCAAACGTATTTACACCAAATTCGGACGGCTCAAATGAAACCTTTATGATTTCAACAGAAAATATGCAGTCTATTGAATTGTTAATTGTGAATCGATGGGGCAATCTTATGGCAACAATTGATGATTTAAATGGTGGCTGGGATGGAATAACCCCAGGCGGCAGTGATGCAAAAGAGGGAGTGTATTTCTATAGATATTCAGCCACTGGATTGGATGGATCAGAATGGGTGGGCCATGGGTTCTTTAGCCTCGTTCGCTAGTCTTTGGTGTATATCCACCAGATGAGTGCTGGAATGATTAATAGACTTAATAGAAAATAGATCCTCGAACTTTCAGCTTTATTCTTTTTTACGTTCAATGATTTTCTTCTGTTGTTGTTTCTATTGATGACCTGCTTTCTTTTTTGTTTTAATTGTGTAAGTTTTTGTCTTAATTCGGTAGTTTTTTCATACTCAAGATTTAATTCAAGAGCTTCAATTTGTGTTAATAACAGGTTATGTCGTTCTGCGAGAACAATGCAAGAATCAATGTATAGTGCCCCTTTAACCATGTCAGCCTTTTCAAAATAGAAGTTCGCTATATTCATATACGCTTCACAGGTGTAAAATTGAAATCCTTGCCACTTACGTTGTTCTAGTACTTCAAGAAAAATCTTTATTGAATTCTCATGGTCTAATGAAAGAAATGCCAATATCCCTTGGTTATTTAGGGCTCTTGTTTTGATAAAAGGAGCATCACATAAGATTGAATATTCAAGCTGTTTTGAAAAACAAAGTTTAGCCCGTTTGATCTGATTTTTATCCAATGCAATTTGACCAAGAAACGAGTAGGCATTTGCTACAGATTCATATTTAGAGTTATCTGTAGCTTGTCGAATGTAGTGTTCTGCCAGCATTTTAGAAAGTACGATGTTACCCGCCTTTAGTTCACATTTTGCAAGGTTGATTTCTGCCATGTATGCCATTTCTTTTACTATGGAATTTCTTCCATGTGACAAGGAGCTTTCGAAATGCAAACGGGATGTTTCATGGTCTCCAAGTAGGAGGTAAGCAATCCCTATTTCGTTGTAGGCTTCAGAAATTAGTTTTTCGTCACCAAGGTTTAAAAAAATAGATTTTGAGGACTCTAATAATTTTAGTCCTTTATTTATTTCACCATATCGAACATCATAGCATCCTAGTAATCGATATGCAACAGCCTTACTAAAAGGATCTATTGCGCTTTTCTGATTTTCAAGAATGTCGAGACCAATGACATTTAACGAGTCTAAATGATAACGTGAATAATACTCCCATAGCTCCAATGCAATTTTAGATTTAGAAATCACATTGCTCTCATTTTTATAAGTGTGAAAAGTTGATTGTCCAAATAAATAACAAGAATAGAAGCTGAAAATAAAAATGAAAAATAGTAAGTGTTTCATTTAGAATTGGTTGACTCAGTTGCAAGGATAGTTAACATTCGTTACTTTTGCAACAAAAAAAAGACATGTCAAACGCTTTCTATAAAGTACCTGTTGCGATCAATGAACCGGTAAAATCGTATGCTCCAAATTCACCAGAAAAGAGCTCGCTTATAAACAAATACAAGGAAATGTTCAATCAAGATGAGATTGATGTTCCTATGTATATTGGAAAAGAAGAGATTCGAACTGAGGATAAAAGACCGATGACGCCTCCACATGATCATAAAAAAGTGTTGGGTCATTTTAATTACGGAGATGCATCTCATGTCGAATTGGCTATTGAAAAAGCACTTGAGGCAAAATCTGCATGGGCAAACCTGCCTTGGGAACAAAGAGCCGCTATCTTTTTGAAAGCAGCAGATTTACTTGCAGGACCATTCAGAGACAGAATGAATGCTGCAACGATGCTCGCTCAATCAAAAAATGTTTTCCAAGCAGAAATAGATGCATCGTGTGAGATGATTGATTTTTTCAGATTCAATGTTCAGTATATGACACAGGTTTATAAGGAACAACCTGATTCTCAACCTGGATTATGGAATAGATTAGAGTATAGACCCTTAGAAGGTTTTGTATTTGCCTTGACTCCTTTTAATTTCACTTCAATTGCGGCAAATTTATGTGCTGCCCCAGCAATGATGGGAAATGTTATTGTATGGAAGCCTGCTGATTCTCAGGTATATTCAGCTCAGGTAATTATGGATTTGTTCAAAGCTGCAGGTTTACCTGATGGTGTTGTGAATATGGTCACTGTGGATGGTCCTACTGCTGGAGAGGTTATTTTTAAACATAAAATGTTTTCTGGACTTCATTTTACTGGTTCTACTGGTGTTTTTAGAACACTTTGGAAAAATATTGCTAGTAATTTGGATACTTATAGAAGCTACCCAAGAATAGTTGGAGAAACAGGAGGAAAAGATTTTGTTATGGTTCACAAATCATCAATTCCTGCTGAAGTAGCAACGGCACTTACT
>DAIPZI010000024.1:0-219 GCA_036782275.1 Crocinitomicaceae bacterium | reverse complement strand
GGCAGAAATGTTCAGCGGCATCAAGAGCTTATATACCGTCTAACTTATGGCCTGAAGTCAAATCTATAGTGCTTGACCAGGTTAATTCGTTCAAGATGGGAACCCCAGAGGATACTTCCAATTATATTAATGCCGTCATTGATGAAAGAGCTTTTGATAAAATATCAGCTTACATAGATTATTGTAAAGAAAATGATGACGCAGAAATTATAGTTGGAG
>DAIPZI010000023.1:5815-14533 GCA_036782275.1 Crocinitomicaceae bacterium | reverse complement strand
CAGTAATGAATGAATTTAAATCAACCGTTTCGACTGCTCTACATACATTGTCAGACCCGTCAATACCTGGCTCCAAAGAACAAGGAAGAACCTCCACAGCATCCACAACATTTGCACGACCATAATTATTGATTCCTTCAAAAGCAATTTCTAATTGATCAGATGAATCAGCTACATACAACGTGTCTAAAGTCCATTGTGGAGTGTTTGTTTCATAAGAAGCGATTTCAATCCAAGGCAATGTATCCGAAGCTCTTTTATAAACTTTGGTGATGTTTTGATCTGGCGACCAAAGTTCTTGAGCATAAGCAAAAACTAAAGCAACACTGTCTTGATTTGAAACATCAATTCTAGGTGAAGCAAGCTTACTTGTACTTGGAGTGAATGAGCTTACAAATCGCGCATTCAAATCTCCTTCGAACGCTGTGTTTACTGCACCACCACTTGAACCTGTTTGATAAGTCCAATTGTCTGTACCGACTTCGTTGATGTTATACCAACAAACTCTAGTTTCAGAGTCATCTTCGAATGTTTCGTTAAATGGCAAACCGTATGCACCACAATCCGTAGTGAATGAAATCGTACCCCAATCTCCTGGAGTTGTTCCGCAATCAGCCGCAACATAGAAATCATAGCCTGTATTACCGTCTAATCCAGTAACCACACCAACAGTATCAGAAACATTTAAGGTTCCTAATTCCGTACCTGTACCAGGAGTAAATCCGGGCTCACCGTATTCGATTATCCAAGACGTTTCAGATCCATTGGCATTCCATGAAACTTCAACACTGTTGTCAGTAAGATCATTGATGACCAAATCAGTTGGGCCAGCAGCACTTCCAACAGTTAAAAAGTAAACGTTTGAAGAATCGCTATTTCCATCAACAACGATGATTTCGTATGTTCCAGGTGATAAGTCTGTTGGAGCAGGTCCAGCAGCACCACCGTCAACGATAAATGAATAAGGTACGGCTCCACAATCAACAGAGTCAATCGCAAAAGAACCATCTGAACCTGTATTACAAGTTGCATCAACTGATGACAAGTATACATTTACACTTGAAACGTGAACAACAACTTCTTCAGCGTCAGCGCTGTAACAACCATTATTGTCACTTGCCGCATAGAAAGAATAATCACCAGCAGTGTTCGCGTCTACCAACACCGTTGTGCCGATTGCTTCAGCTGGAGAACCGTTGGCAACAACAGCACCGCCAGTAGCAGCATCAAACCAGGTAACATCACAACTTTGGATAGCTTCGTAGCGAATTAATCCGTTCCAAATTCGACCACCGTTAGCCGTTCCGAAGTTACAACTGAATAATCCTGTACCACCATGTCCTTCTAACACTTCTAAATTAGCATCAGCAGCAACGACAGCTCCAAGTCCTGCAGTACCTGTAGTATAATTCACACCCACACCTTGAACGGCAATATGGAAAGAATACGTTTCGCCTTGAGGAATGGTAATGTCAACTGGGACAGGGATGTTAGAATATGTAGTTGCTGACGTTGCTACGTTAGTAGCGTTTCCAACAAGCAACCATCCGGCTCCCGTAGGATCAGTGTTTGATCCAGGAACATCAAGGTAATTATCTTGTCGATAATATACGTCGATGTTTGCAGCTGTTCCAAAATCAAGATTCATTGCGAAGTTTGAAATAGTTGTTTCCTGAAGTGCTGTAACAGCAAACATGTTTGCACTAGCACCATTGTTCGTTGCCATTGTTGTTAAAAGCGAATCTAAACCAAGTACTTGGCCGATAGCCTCAAGTGAGACACTCGCTTCACCTAAACACGCATATAAATCTGGCGTTTCAACAATTGCAGAATAAGGCACTAAAGTCTCATTCGTATTTATGTTAACAGTAATTGGGCTGCTTTCTAAAGAAGCATCATCCATAACTACAACACTATATGTTCCTGCTGTAAGCTGTGGTGCAGGACCAAAAGCTCCACCATCCACAGAAAAAGTAAACGGTGCAGTTCCACAATCTACAGATTCAATAGAGAATGTACCATTACCGTAACCTGTACATGTTTCGTTTTGAGCAAGTAAAGAAACGTTAACATCAGTCACGTTTACAGTGATTGGAAATGCGTTACTTTCACATCCGTTATTTATTTGTGTAACCCAGAAATCATAAGATCCTGTTGAAGCAACAGGCATAACACTTGTGCCAATAGCTTCAAATGGTGAACCTGTTCCAAGGTAGGTTCCACCAGGAAGGTCGTACCAATTCAAATCATTAAATACTGTTCCTGGGATGAAATAATCTAGTGTGTTCCCATAACCTCCACTAACCACAGAAGTTCCAGATCCATCAAGAAGGTCAAAAGAAACTTCATTTTGAAAACCCCCAGGATTCCAGATTGCAGTTAAGGTCGAGCCTTCAGGGGCAATAAAACCTTCAGTAGCATTAGAACCAGTAGCAATGGTTGCATTCGTTAACACAGGAACTCCATCAGCAAAAATCGAAATAGCACAGCCATTCCAACCATCTCCATATGAATCAACCATGTTCAATGTAAACGCAACAGGAAGACCAGCAGGGCTAGCTTCAGCATCCAATAAAATAGATGCAGCACCACCACACGCCGCAAGAACCGAATCTGCAGTAAAAGGGGTGCTAGGAATCACAGTATTGTTGGTTTCAATAACCACTGTAATTGAAGAACTTTGTAATGTTGCATCGTCTTGTACTACAACACTGTATGTTCCTGCTGTTAAATCTGTAGGAGCTGGGCCAAATGCACCACCATCAACTGAAAATGAAAATGGGGCAGTACCACATGCAACATTTGTAATAGAGAATGTTCCGTCAGAGGTCCCGGTACATGTTTCTCCTACCGCAGTAAGATCAACATTTACGTCGGTGATGTCGATAACAAGTTCAATTGCTGCACTTTCTGTACAAGCACCACCCGTTTGAGTAACATAAAAACTGTATTGACCTGTAGTAGAGGTAGGCATAACAGATGTTCCGATAGCTTCTAATGGAGAACCAGTTCCTAAAAGCGTTCCTCCTGGAGCATCATACCACGTCAGGACATAAGGACCAAATGAGGGCACGTTGTAATTAATAGCATCACCAACAACGCCGTTAAAAACAATTGCGCCATTGTTGTCGGTTATATTAAAGCTTACCTCTGAGGCAAAACCTCCGGCCTGCCAAGTTGCACTAATTAAATCTCCTTCATTTACAGTGAAAGTTTCAGAATTAAAACCTCCTTGAGCATTGGTAATGCCAAAGGGTCCAGCAGTAACGCCTCCAATAGATAAAGTGATTTCATGTCCGTTCCAACCATCACCGTAGGAATCGAACATATTAATAGTGTATGTGGAAGAAGGATCTGTTCCTTGTGCTTCCAGCGGAATGGACGTTCCACCACCACAATAAGATTGAGGTGAAACAACCACGGGATCATCACATTGTGCGTGATACATCGAAACACTCGAAATTACGCCGAGTGCGAAAAGTAAAATTTTTTTCATGTAGGTTTGTATTTTGTATTTCGGCTAATTTATGAAATTTAAATGATACGTTAAATTAAATGTTCACTAAATTTGCGACTTAAACATTTCAATATGGATTTAATAAACAAAAAAGCTATTGTCTGTGGAAGCACTCAGGGTATTGGAAGGAGCACAGCAAAGAGGTTAGCACAAATGGGTGCATCTGTTATCTTGGTATCAAGAAATGAAGAAAAACTTTCTAAAGTGTTGACTGATTTGCCCATTGTTGATAAGGGCCAAAAACACGAAATGTTAATTGCGGATTTTACTCAACCTTCATCTCTAAAAAATGTCTTGGCTGATTTTATGAGCGGGAGTCAAATTGTTCATGTACTTGTAAATAATACAGGAGGGCCTCCAGGAGGACCTATAAAAGATGCAAGTACTCAAGAATTTATAAATGCATTTAATCAGCATTTGATTTGTAACCACATTTTAGTTCAGGCCGTTTATCCCGGAATGATTAATGCCAAGTATGGCAGAATAATTAATGTAATCTCCACCTCAGTAAAACAACCGATAGAAGGTTTAGGAGTAAGTAATACAATAAGGGGAGCTGTTGCAAATTGGAGTAAAACCCTTGCTTCAGAATTGGGGCCGCATGGAATAACGGTGAACAATGTGCTTCCTGGGGCGACTGCTACAGAAAGACTCACGGATATTTTACATAATGTTTCGAAAAAAATAAAAGGAACTTTTGAAGATGCGGAGAACATGATGAAGAATGTTACTCCTGCAAAACGTTTTGCTGAACCAGAAGAAATAGCCGGAGCGATATCTTTTCTGGCATCTTCAGAAGCGTCATATATTAACGGAATAAACCTACCTGTTGATGGTGGTCGAACAAAATCGCTATAATTTGTTTTTCGAATGCAGGTAAATTCTTAATGCAATTAGAAAAGGAAATCCAAATAGAAAACAAAAAACCATTGCATAGCCTTCTCCTGTTAAATAAAAATCTTCAACATCAACCATTTCCGATTCTTCAAACCCAACACCAATAAAATAAGACAAGCTAAGTGGTGCTGAAATGGTTTTGGAAACTCCCGTCGAATTCTCCACGATTTTGCCTGAAAACAAGTTGATTGGAAAAGAGAATAATACCCCCCCAATTACCACAAAAGAAAGAATAAAAGCGAGAATTGAATTCTTCAAAATTGAATTTATTTTTGTCAAAGATAAGCCTTATTTTAGCACCTCAAGAGCGACATGTCGAAAAAAGGAATACATATTAGTAAGCAACGTTGGAAAATCCTCCTGACGTTTATGGTATTGATTGTCATTGCCGGAACGATTCTAGTGTCAAACGGATTTATTTCAAAAATTGGTCAACGAGAAAAGGATAAAGCTGAACAATGGGCTGAATCCGTAAAAAAGAAGGGGGAATTGGTAGAGTTGAGCAACCAAATATTTTTGGAACTCAAAAAAAAGGAAAAACAAAAGATTGATTTAGTTCTTGATGCCTATAGAATTGTTCTAAGGACAACGGATGACTTAACGTTAAATCTTGATAAAGATTTTGCTGACTCAATAATAAAGTCAAATAAAGATATTCCTGTAATTCTTCTATACAGCGGCAGTAAAGATCCCATATATAATGAAGGGATGAATCAGTTTTTCAACGGGGCAAAAATCGATGTAAAAAAAGATAGTATTTCAATGGATCAAGCCATGAAATGGAGAAATATGGGACAATGCGATACAATTCCGGTTATGGAGGGATGGGATGCGTATTTCTTTTATGGAAACTCATCTAAACTAAAAAGCTTGAGGTTTCGAAGTGATTCATTAATTAGAAGTTTTGCTAAAGAAATAACGGAAAACAAGGGTCTAATACCCGTCATTTTATGGGATGAAAAGAAAAACGAATTGGTTGCTTCCAATGTGATAGGATCTAAGAGTAAATTAATTGCGTTAAAGGATGATTGGAGGATAAAAAATAAACCACTTGATTTTTATTTTGGGGCTGATAAAAAGACACTTTATTATTCAGAAAGCAGGGAATTGACCTACTTACAATGGGTGCCTTACTTTCAGTTTATGGTGCTCGGTCTCATTATCCTTTTGGGCTACTTTATTTTCTCAACCTTTAGAAAAGCAGAACAAAAAAGAGTTTGGGCGGGAATGGCAAAGGAGACAGCTCATCAGCTGGGAACCCCATTGTCGTCACTTATGGGTTGGCAAGCGCATCTTGAGGGGTTAAA
The DNA here is from genome assembly GCA_036782275.1 of Crocinitomicaceae bacterium. GTDB lineage: Bacteria > Bacteroidota > Bacteroidia > Flavobacteriales_D > Crocinitomicaceae > UBA952. The sequence goes on along the minus strand of DAIPZI010000023.1, from coordinate 8,812 downwards.
AATTGATCCTATGATTACTGGTGAGATGAAAAAAGATTTGCATCGTTTAGAGCGAATAACAGATCGGTTTTCAAAAATAGGATCAGAAGCGAAGCTAAATGATGTTGACATTGTCAATACTATAGAACAAAACCTACTCTACCTCAAGGCTCGATTGTCAAAAAAGGTTGAAATCAATTTTAATTCGTTCATCGAAACTTCTGCTCAGACCCCTCATAATCAATCACTTATTGATTGGGTGGTAGAAAATCTTTGTAAAAACTCTGTTGACGCAATGAGTGGAGTTGGAAAGTTGAGTATTGTTGTTTCACAAGAAAAACAATCCATTTATATTGACATTACGGATACAGGGAAAGGAATAGCCATTAATGATCAAAAGGCCATTTTTGACCCCGGATATTCAACCAAAAAGAGAGGATGGGGATTAGGGCTTGCCTTGGTGAAAAGAATTATCTGCGAACATCATAAAGGGAAAGTGTTCGTATTAAAATCAAAGATTGATTATGGAACAACGATAAGGATTAGCCTACCTGTTGGGCATCGTTAAACCCTTTTTTTAGCTCATCAACAACTTCTTTTATCGACCTAACTTCTTTAACATATTCTATTGAAGGACCGGCACACCAAACGGTTTTGTAGGTTGTGGAGAATGCAGCTTTTTGCAAACTTTTCATCCCCCTCATGAAGGTAATCGCTTTGAACCATTTTTTGAGTCTCTTATTTTTATTCAAGAAACGTTCAAGAAAGTTTTGTGAGGTACCAGACTTTTGAACATAAGGCGTATTTATAACGGTACAGGGCGTGCCTGACAGTTTGGTTGTGAGAACGATATCTTTCGCTCCAAAGTTCACACAAGCATCTTTGTAGTCTTGAGAAACTGGAGCCTCTTTAGTTGCAATAAACAAGCTTCCCATCGACACTCCTTCAGCACCGAGATCAAGCATGTCCTTAATACCCTTACCATCACCTATTCCACCTGCAGATAAGATTGGAATTGAACAAGCTTCTTTTAGGGCTGGGATAAGCTCTTTATATGATTTGGGTCCTGCATGCCCCCCGGCCTCTTTATTTACTGCAATGATACCATCAGCACCAAGCTCCTCGACTTTTTTGGCATATTTTACATCCACAACATCACAAAAGACTTTAACGCCATGTTTTTTAGACATGTTAATGGTTTCTTCGGGTGAGCCAAGGGAGGTGATGAAGAATGAAATCTTTTCTTCACAGCAGACCTTCAACTGTTCTTTGTATAAAAAGTTGGATTTGTTTACAATAAGGTTGATTCCAAATGGACCGTCCACTGCTTTTTTGATTTTTCGAATAGCAGCTCTGAGCTCATCAACTGTTCTGTAATTCAATGCAGGGATGGCTCCTGTAATTCCATTATTGATGGCTTCAATAATCATTTCTTCATTTGAAACCAAAAACATTGGAGCCATGATAACAGGAAAATCAATATTTAACATTTCACACAGTTGCGCCTTTTTTGTCATTACCTTTGATTTTGATTACAATCAAAAGTAAATATTTAAAAATAGAATATGCCGAATCGAATAAGATTTCAAATCTTATTTTTTGTTTTAACCTTTTCCTCCTTTGGAAAAGCTCAGGTTTGTGATGATCTAATTGAAGATTCCGCAGTTTACAAGGTTTCAATGATCTATGATGATGTCGTTCAGCTCATGTACGAGCATTTCGATGTTTTATCCGTAAGTATTTTGGGCTTTTCGGAATTTGGACAAGCCATTCCTGTTTTAAAAATTCAAAGTCAGGACACTCAGACAATTAAAAAACCAATTTTACTTGTGGCAAACCTTCATGCACGTGAATTTTACTCCTCTAAATTTTTAATGAAGTTTACCAACCAATTTTTACTTTCCTTAAAGAATGATTCATGTGTTTATAAAAATACATCAAAATACCTAGAGGAATACATTTTTTATATCGTTCCATTGGCCAATCCAGACGGGTTAAAGATTGCACAACAGGATTGGGAAGGCATAGAGGACCATCGTGAGGAAGTATCCAAAATTAAAAGAATAGGTCCTTATTCTGATTGGAAGGCGAATGGAAAAGGAATTGACCTTAATAATAATTTTGATGATGGAAATTTTCATTTGAAGCACGGCAGGCTTTTTGAAGAAAATCCAGCTTCGCAAGGTTATAAAGGTTCGTTTCCCGGAGAGGCAATTGAAGCCAAGCTGATTCAGAACTTAGTAGATTCTATACACCCATTGCTGACGCTATCATTTCACACCAAGGGGGATGTTTTGTTTTGGGCCGACCGAGGCACGCACTCAAGGTTTAGGGGTTTAGATACAAAACTCAATCAAAAGGCAGCTAAAGCGTGTGGTTTAATTATGGCTCGAGTGTCCCAAAAGCCAAAAGATTATGCCGCAGGATTAGAAAATTATGTACGAGCTAAAACCGGAACAATAGGGGTTTGTGTTGAATTGTCCAAGCCAAACAATAAAGAAGCACAGCACCCACCAAGTAAGTTTTTAGAATTGGTTTGGAAAAAATGTAAAAACCTACCTTTTATATATCTTGATGAATTTTCAAGACTGTATCCTGAATATGCCGATTTATTTGATTAAAAAAATGCTTATTAACTTTGAATAAAAACAAATTATGAAACAATTTATTTTCCTTCCGTTGTCAATTTTTATCTTTTTTCAAGCGCAGTCACAAAAAGTGTATTCTGTTGATTACTCAAGTCAAGCAGATGTTAAGGTTTATGTCGTCGACTACGAAAGCCAGGCCGACCTCAAAGTGTATAAGGTAGATTATTCAAGCCAAGCTGGTAAGAATGATGGCCACTGGTATTTTGTAGATTACTCAAGCCAGGCCGATAAAAAAATATATTTTGTTGACTATTCAAGCCAAGCCGATCTTAAAATTTATTTTGTCGATTATAAAAGTCAAGCAGGATGGAAGAATTCATCTAAGAAACAATTGATGTATTAACTCTGTGGCTCAATATTTAGAATACGT
>DAIPZI010000023.1:3549-5715 GCA_036782275.1 Crocinitomicaceae bacterium | reverse complement strand
ATGAAAACTACGGTTTTACTTTATGGTATTTATCTCCTTCTTTCTGTATACGGATATGTACAGTGGCGAAAAAAACTAGGACGAAATTGAAGAATATAAAAATTGCATTAACGGGCCCAGAATCGTCAGGAAAAACAACCATGGCAAAATGGATTTCGGAACATTTTTCTTATCAAATCATAGAGGAATATGCTCGAGAATTTCTGTCCGAAAACGGCAATTATGTTAAAGAAGACTTAAACACCATGGCCTTAGAACAATTTAAAAGAAACTGTGCACACCCCCCCATAGTTGTAGATACAGAAATGTTAGTTATGAAAATCTGGTGTGAGGAGAAATATCAGCATTGCACAAAGGAGATTGAACAACTGCTTAAAGAACAAGAAATGGATCATTATTTTCTTTGCTCTCCTGATATTCCTTGGGAGGAAGATCCATTAAGAGAAAATCCAAAGGATAGAAATAGATTATTTACTTTGTACGAAAATAATTTAATTGAAAAAGGCTGGCCTTATTCTGTATTAAAAGGGAGCGTGGAAGAAAGAAAACAAGAAGTAATTAAATCTTTGAAAGGTCGAGTTTATATATGAAAAGAGTCGTATTTATATTTGTTATATTATTATTTGCTATTCCTGTTGCATACTACTACATGATGGAATCAAGCAAAAAAAAGCTTCCGATTATTAATCCATGCGATTTGTTACACGACGTTGTTGCTCCAGAATTAAGAAATCAATGTAGAGGGCACAAGGTCGAAGATTTTGAATTTTTCAATCAGAATGGAGACTACATCAAATCAAGTGAAATTAAAGGTGGAATTTGGGTAGTTGAGTATTTTTTCGCGACCTGTAAGGGAATCTGTCCTACAATGAATTCTCAATTGAAACGCGTTCAAAAAGCATATATAAATGACAATTCAGTTAAAATAATGAGCTTCACGGTTGATCCAGAAAAAGACAGTATAGAGGCACTAAAGAAATATGCTTTGGAACACGATGCCGTTGATGGGAAGTGGCATTTTTTCACAGGGAAAAGGGACGATTTATATCAATTGGCTCGACGTTCATTCTTTTTACTGAAACCTGCTGAAGCTGAGAATTTAGACTATGCAGGAGGAGATTTTATGCATACAAACAACTTTGTTTTGATTGATTCTCAAAGAAGAATTCGAGGGTATTATGATGGGACAAATCCAGATGAGGTAGATGAGCTTATTGTAGACATTGGTATTCTTAAAGCGGAATAGTCGTGGCTTTAAGGTGTTGCACTTTTGAATTTGCGTATCTTTGTGTTTTACATTAAGAAGATGATATTATGGCTTCAGATAGAAAAAATTCAAAACCAGATAAAAAGGTATCCAAAAGAGATAAAAGAAAATATATTGAATTCCGTCAAAAGGTAAAAAAAGGAGACCCATTGCCTTCTTTTAGTGATGAAATCCGATTGAATAAATTTTTATCCAATGCCGGCATTTGCTCGAGAAGAGAGGCGGATGTTCTCATAGCAGCGGGTGTTGTAATGATCAACGACAAAGTCGTAACTGAGCTTGGATATAAGGTGAAGCCAAATGATGAGGTAAAGTATGACGGAGAAACCATAAAGTCTGCTCACAAAAGATACGTTCTTCTCAATAAGCCGAAAGGATTTGGAACGGTAATCGATGACCCAAAGGGCAGAAAAACCGTTCTTTCTCTAGTTCAAAAAGCGTGTAAAGAACAACTTGTTCCTGTAGATAAGTTAGACCGAGAGGCGACAGGTTTGTTATTAATGACGAACGATAGTGATGTCATAAAAAAACTGAATCATCCTAAATACCAATCCAAAAAAATATACCACGTCGAGGTGAATAAACCCGTTTCATCTATTCATTTGAATAAACTTATGGGTGGCTTGGACCTTGATGATGGAAAGACCAAGGTTTCTAACGCCGAGCATGTTCAAGGTGGGACCTCAAGAGAGGTAGGAATTGAACTAGTCTCAGGGAAAACCAGGGTAATTAAAAGACTTTTTGAGGCAATGGGTTTTGCTGTGATTAAATTAGACCGCGTAAGATTCGCCGGATTGACTAAGAAAGATTTACCTAGAGGGATGTACAGACATCTTAATGAAAATGAAATTTCATTTTTAAAAATGACCAAATGACACGGATTGTTGTAGGATTAATTG
>DAIPZI010000023.1:0-3449 GCA_036782275.1 Crocinitomicaceae bacterium | reverse complement strand
ATTGCTTTTTTATTTCTCATTTCTTGTTCCGAAAAAAAGGACAAGAAGGTTCAAGTTAATTCAACTGTAGTTTCGAATCAATCCTTTTTTTACCCCTACGATACAGTACCTAAAATATATCAATATCGAGAGATTAAGAATGGAATGTATGAACAGTTCCATAGGGTGTACGGAATTACTCGCACAAATGGCAGACATATCCTTTTAGAAACCTTTACTCAGGACGGACGCCTTACAGAGACATATGATTTTTTATTGGACTCAATGGTGGTCTATGACCATCTCGTTGTAGGTGCAACTGGTGATATTAAACCTGCGGTCGTAAATAAAAATAAATTATTTCCTCTTGATGGTAAAGAGACACATTTTAATTCTCAATTTTCGGGTGTTACAGATGCTTTTGTTATTGCTTATGACTCACGAAGAAGGGTTAATGCATTTACGAAAAGAGATATTCTTTCAAAAAAAGTGGATTGCATGAAACTTATTGAAACGCTAACGGTTACTAATCGTGATGATAAATTAGCATTGAAAAACGAAACAAGCATCGATATTGTTCGGTATTATGGAAAGTCCATAGGATTAGTTGAATGGCATGATGTAAGTGATAACCAGCACTATATTTTAGAAGATATCATTACCCAAAATGAATGGTTAAAAATAATTTCAGGATGACAAGAAGCATTTATATTACTCTTTTTTTATTGGCCCCTTTTGTATTAAATGCCCAAAGGGTTAACCGGCCCAAGCCAAAAAAATCATATGCCAAGGGAGCGATATTTGCCCATTGGGGTTACAATCGAAGTTACTACAGTAAAAGTGACATAAATTTCATTGGATCAGGTTATAATTTTACGGTTGGGGGATGCGAAGGAGAAGATCGACCTGAGCCTTTTTCTTTTGATAATTATTTTAATATAAAAAAGCTAACCGTTCCGCAGTTTAATTTAAGGATAGGTTATTTATTCAAGCATCATTGGGCAGTATCATTGGGATACGACCATCTAAAATATGTTTTACGTGACAACACGCCGTACACTTTGACAGGTCAGATAAATCCAGGAGTAGATAACGAGACCAATTGGTCCGGCTATTATTTAAATGAACCCATAGTGACAGAGGAAGCAACATTCCATTACGAGAACACGAATGGTTTAAACTATATTCGAGCGGAAATAACGAGAATCGATCAATGGTACAGAGAGCGTAACAGCGCATGGTTTGGTCTTTCGTCGTTGTTTGGTTTTGGAGCAGGAACGATCTTGTCGTTTAATGATTTCACTTTTGGAGGTCAAAAAACAGTACAAACGACCTCATTATCTGGTTTAGCAACATCTGGTCATATTGATCTCAGATTAGAATTTTTCAAACATTTTTATATTCAACCTGGTGCAAGCGCAGGTTTTATGCTTCAAAATAATGTGAAAACAAGACCAGGAGATTATAATGCCATCGCAAGCCACAAATTCGGTTATCTTGAATACCATGTGGTTGCGGGCTGGATATTTTATTTGAGACCGGTAAACACATGTGATGCCTGTCCTCACTGGTAAATTAAAAGAATGAAATATTTAATTGTCGGATTAGGAAACCCTGGAGCTCAATATGACAATACACGTCATAATATTGGGTTTGACGTATTGAATAAGTTGGCAAAAGATTCAGAAGTATCATTTAAAGTTGATCGATTGTGTGAAAAGGCAGAAGTCAAATATAAGGGCCGTACAATCATTTTAATTAAACCCACCACCTTTATGAACTTGTCGGGTAAAGCGGTTCATTATTGGCTTCAAAAAGAAAAAATACCTGTAGAAAGATTGCTTGTTATTAGCGATGATTTAGCCTTGCCTTTCGGCAAGCTGCGTTTAAAACCCAAAGGAAGTGATGGTGGACATAACGGTCTAAAAGACATTCAAAGCGTATTACAAACACCACTATATAGTCGCCTTAGGTTTGGAGTGGGGAGTGAATTCGCTCGAGGTCGCCAATCTGACTTTGTGTTGGGAAGGTGGTCGGATGATGAATTTCGGCAACTTGAACAAAGGGTAGAGCTTTGCGTTGAATTTATAAAGTCCTTTACTACAATAGGCGTAAGTATGACCATGTCAGCTTTGAATGGAAAATAATTTAATAAGCAATGAAATCAACTGGAATCTATTTTAATGGTTGTTTTCTCAAGTAAAAAAACAGTTTATGAGTAATATTAAAATCAGCAAACAAGGAAAATACAATTGGAACATGGTTGTTATATTGACCTTGATTCCGATTATTGGTGTTTTTGGAACAGGAATTTATATTTATTATAACGGGATTGTATGGCAGGAGCCGGTTATGATGTTCATTTATTGGTTTTTGTCTGGAATGGGTATCACTATGGGATATCATAGATTATTTTCTCACAAAGCATATAAAACGAATCCATTTGTTGAGTGGATACTGATGATTTTTGGATCAACCGCTCTTGAAAACACGATAGTAAAATGGTCATCTGACCATAGACTGCATCACACCAAAGCAGAAACCGAAGATGATCCTTATTCAATTACACAGGGTTTTTGGCATGCCCATATCGGCTGGATTGTGAAAAACGCTCCTGAAGAAAAGACAAGAGTGAGAGGGGTAAAAGATTTACAAAAAAAATCTGCGGTTAAGTTTCAGAATAAATATTATTATCACATTGGAATAATCGTAGGGTTTATAATTCCTTTGACCATTGGCTTTATTTATGGGCGACCTTTTGGAGCACTATTATGGGCAGGTTTTTTGAGGTTGACGATAGTACATCACGCCACATTTTTTATCAATTCATTATGCCATTACGTTGGAAGAAGAACCTATGACTTCAAGTCAACAGCAAGAGATTCTTGGATTGTTTCTTGGTTTACTTTTGGTGAAGGGTATCATAACTATCATCATAAATTTCAATGGGATTACAGAAATGGTGTAAAGTGGTTTGCTTATGATCCTAGTAAGTGGATTATTAATGGCTTGTCTTATTTTGGGATCACGTATGATTTAAAAAAGGTTAAAGAGCATGTGATTATGCAAAATCATTTTAACAGCATTCGAACCCAATTAACAGAAAAGTTTAATAAGTCAACCAAGAGCTGTAAAGTCTTTTACAAATCGAAGGTCGATCAATTGCACCTTAAAGCTGATTCACTGTTTAGTTCATGGGACGCTATGGAGATGCGCTACAACCAACTTGTAGTGAAGGGAAAGGCTAAAAATAAAGCATTAATTAAGGAATTGAAAAACGAAAGAAGACAGTATAAAACACAATTGAATAAAATAAAACGCAGTTTGAATTCGATTATGCTTGATGTTCAAAAGAATCGTTTAAGATCGGAGCTTTCAGTTTAAATTCTTATTCAAGATAAGAGGGCATTAATGCTCTGAATGTATTTCTTTGGAATGGCTTATTTCTCCTCCGCTTTCTCCTGTCGAAA
>DAIPZI010000022.1:0-15082 GCA_036782275.1 Crocinitomicaceae bacterium | reverse complement strand
TATTGATGAAGCATTGAAGCTAAAATGCCCGATCATGATTATTTCTAAATCTGGTGGTGCAAGAATGATGGAGGCTGGTTTTTCATTGATGCAAATGGCTAAAATTTCCGGGAAACTAGGTCAACTTGCTGAAGCGCAGCTCCCCTACATTTCTTACCTTACTGATCCTACAACGGGAGGAGTTACTGCTTCGTTTGCAATGCTTGGTGATGTGAATATTGCAGAGCCGAAAGCCCTGATTGCCTTTGCTGGTCCTCGAGTAGTTAAAGAAACCATTGGAAGAGATTTACCTGAAGGCTTTCAAACTTCAGAGTTTTTGTTGGAGCACGGTTTCTTAGATTTTATTGTTGAAAGAACAGACATTCGAGATAAACTCTCGCTTGTTGTGGACCTTTTCACTAAATAAAACCATTTCATTTTTCGTAGTTAACGGGATTTATTTTTTCGTATCATTTTCCGTATTTTTGAAAAAAAATATCATGCGAAGAATTATTTTACTCCTTACAGTAGTCCTGTGCTCATTAATGAATGCAAACCAGCTTGAGGCACAAGATACGACCTGGGTTCAAACCTTTACCTTTGATTCAATTAGTACACGCCGTGCCAATTTCGAATTTCCAAATTCCTTAAATGATAAGCGATTTGAAAAAGTCTTGATGTACTATAAATTAAAATGCAGTCCCCAAACACCATGGGATCAATACAATTGTGGAGAGTGGGATTATTTAACATACACACGTGTTTTTGATCATACTGGTGACTATGATTCTGTTCGAGTAGATAGTGTACAATATTTACATAATTATAATTCGAACGCCCCTTATGAATATGAGCCATGGGGCTATGATTATCATAATAGCTCATTACTAACTGAGCATGAAAGACAGGCTTTAATTAATCCAGTACAATTTACTTTGGAGCAAACAGCTTCATCGACTTCTTTTTACCCATTTGATATGACCTATCAAGGTGGGAAATATCAAATGATTGTCACTGCCACAGAATTAGAAGTGGCTGGAATCAATGCGGGAGATCTAAAATCTCTTTGGTTAAATGTTTCAAATCTAACAAACGGTGGTGAACTCATTCATCCAAGAATATTAATAAAATCAACCCAAGACTCTGAATTATTACATTTTCATACTTCCGGTTTTTCTACTGTTTATGATTTGAGTCGAACATCTACCCCCTCACCATCGGGATGGGGCGAGTTGCAGATTGGTCAAAACGAGTTTGTCTTTAATGAGCCGTTTGTATGGAATGGAACGGATAATATTGTAATTGAAATTGGTTTTGATCACTCATATCCTGCACTCAATCAGATTGAATTTGAAACAGAAATAAGCAACAATGGTCAAGCTTTAAATTATTCTTCTAAAAATGGTAGTTTGAAGTTTGATGGAACAAATCATGCACTTTTAGAAATGTCCGATGTGGATTTAGGTGATGAATTAACCATTTCAATGTGGGTTAAGGGTAATGGCAATACAGGTGTGAATACGTCAATATTAGAAGGTTATGACACCTTAAATCAACGCGTAATAAATATTCACATGCCGTGGAGTAACAATCGAATTTATTGGGATTGTGGTCAAGGCTCTGCTTATGATCGAATAGATAAAGACATGACAAATGACGGTATTGATAATGAATGGCATCATTGGTCATTTGTTAAAAAACAAAATACTGGGGAAATGATGATTTACAAAGATGGGTCACTTTGGCATAGTGGAACGGATAAAAATAGAATCATTGGAAATCTCCATCGTTTGGTATTAGGAGCGAATAGAAGTCTCGGTAATCATTGGAAAGGAAACATCGACCATTTTGAGGTTTATAATGTAGCACTAGATGAGGCAACAATAAGCGCATGGCAGTTTAAAAAAGTAAATAATTCTCATCCAAATTGGAACAATCTTATGGTCGCTTATGATTTTGATAATTTACCCTATGCTAGAGATGCTTCATCTAATAATTACTCATTAATGCCGTCAGCATTGGGGATGTTTGATTTTTCTGAAGGCCCAATTGAAGGTTTGGAACGTTCAGTAAACAGGTTGATTGTTTCATTCGGGAATGGAGACTATCAAGAGGCGAATTCTACTGCATTAGTGGTGAATAAAAAATCATTGATTGAGCCTGAGGTTTTATTTGAATTTGAGCCAGTTCATAGACACTTTGAAATCTCAAATGCATCGATAGTTGCTCCATCCGGAGATGAATACGTATATGATTTGCAGGGAGATGTGGTGTCATCAACACCTTATTCAACCAGTGAGTCAGTTGAGAATACAACCATTACTTATTATCAAGAACCTTATGAGGTTATTTTTGATGTGGAAATCGCGAGATACATTACCCCATACGGAATAGGTTTTGATTTAGGACCAAATGGTTTTGCTTGGATTTATGATGTTACGGATTATCAGGATTACCTCCGAAATGTGGTTGATCTTGCGGCTCATAACACACAAGAGTTATTGGATTTGAGTTTTGCCTTTATTGAAGGAATTCCGCCAAGAGACGTTCACAAGAGAGAGCCAATTTGGTCAGACTTTAAGGCTTACGGTTTTACAGCAATGGCTGAAGACAATGTTCTTCAAGAAAAGAAAGTTTATCTCTCTGATACATCAGAGGGCTTTAAGATTAAAACAAGGATGTCCGGTCACGGACAGGTTGGTAATCAGGCTTGTTGTGAGTGGGTGTCTAATGACCACAGTATTAAGGTTGATGGCGTCACACGTTTTGAATGGGATATTTTTGAGGAAGAAGATTGTGGGAATAACCCCCTTATTGGACAAGGTGGTACATGGCCTTATGCGCGAGAAGGTTGGTGCCCAGGAGATAAAGTAAAGGAATACGAGTTTGAGCTCACTCCTTATGTAACGCCTGGCGATTCAGTTGCATTAGATTATGTTATTAACGATGTACCTTCTTTAGACCCGGGACAGGGCGGAGGAAATTATAGAGCTGCTTATGATTTGATTTCTTATTCCGCTCCAAATTTTGAAAACGATGCGGCCATTGTAGATGTGTTGAACCCGAGTAATTACGAGTACTACTCAAAATTTAATCCGACATGTTCAAACCCAAGGGTGATATTAAGAAATACAGGTTCAGAAACACTCACCTCTTGTACGATCAAATGTTGGATAACTTATGGTGATTTTATCGATTATGAATGGACCGGAAACTTAGGTTTTATGGAAGAGGAGATAGTAGAAATACCTGTTTCTAATTATTCATGGTGGACAGACCTTGACGAGAATCAAACTTTTACTGCTTATGTAAGAGATTTAAATGGTTCTTTTGGAAATGACGAATACCAGCAAAATAGTGTTAAAAAATCCAAGTTTGATGCATCAGAATCTGTTGATGGGCCATTTTTAATTTGGTTTACTACCAATAATAAGGCTTCTGAAAATGCGTACAGATTAATGGACGCCTCTGGAACTGTTCTTTTTGAAAGAACGAATTTGCAAAATACCACACAATACAAAGATACCTTTGATTTGGCTCCCGGATGCTATTCAATTGTACTTGATGATTATGATGATGATGGTTTATCGTTTTGGTATTCGTCGCAAGTAGAAGGAGAAACCGCCGGAGCATTTAGAGTCAGAAAAGTAGGGGGAAGCTACATGGAAATTTTCCCAGGAGATTTTGGAAGTTATCACCGCTATGACTTTTCCGTTGGATTTACTTTAGGAATGGACGAATTGCCTGATTATGGTGAGCTTTCTATTTTTCCAAACCCGGCTCAAAATGAGCTCACAATTGACTTATCAGCGAAAGTAGGTGGCAAAGCACGGGTTGAAATCCTTGATTTATCGGGAAGGATTTTGCTTCAAGATGATATGAATGCTTCTGCTTCTTTCGCAGAGTATTTTGCTGATGTTAGTCAATACAAGAAAGGTACTTATGTCATTCGCATTTCTACAGTGAATGGAATTTACACCAAGAAGTTTATAAAAAACTAGGTGTATTTTTTGAGTGTCTTGAGTACTGTTTCATAATAAGATCCACCGAAAAGAATGAGGTGGACCAGAAGTGGATACAGTTGATGAAGATCAATTCGTTCCTGCCAATGCTTGTCTAAAGGGTATATATTGTTGTAGGCCTCTAAGGTATCATCAGAAATATTTCCAAAAAGTTGAAGCATCGCTAAATCAATTTCACGATGACCGTAGTATACAGCCGGATCAATTAAAACGGGTGAAGAGTTCTCATCACAAATGATATTTCCTTGCCATAAATCCCCATGTAAAAGTGAAGCGGGCTCAATCGGAATAAGACGGTCTAACTCTTTGTAAACCTTTTCAAATAATCGTAGAATTTTGATTTCGAGCATCCCTGAGTCGAATCCTTTTCTTATCAAAGGCTCAAGGCGCATGGATTGATAAAAGGTGGTCCAATCCGATTCTTTGTTATTGATTTGAGGAATCGATCCAATATAATTGTCGTGGTCAAGACCAAATGAATCTGATGTGATGAGATGCATTTCTGCAAGTTGAGTCCCTAGCTTGATTTTATTTATCGTATTTCCTTTGTTGTCGATGTATTCGAGGATCAAATAGCTGATGTTTTGATCTGTACCTGTTTTGAGCGTGGCGGGTATTCGAAAGTTTGAGGAGTTCAATAAATCCAATCCTTTCTCTTCTTTTTCAAACATTAACGGATATTTCCCCGCATCATTGAGCTTAATCACAAATTGACCTTGCTCAGTAGCACATTTATAAACCTTATTTATACTTCCTCCGGATAAAATACTGAATGAAATCAAGTCTTCATTTAATTCCGCTTTAATAATTTCATAGAGAACTTTCATTGATTATTAAAGAGGGAAAACTTCATTTATACGAGCGACATGGAATCCATTTATAAGAATCTGCTTAAAGGCATTACTATTCTCGTTTAATGCAGGGTTGGTATGGTTTAGATGAATGAAATATACTTTGTTTTTTTCCTTTGCGGATAAGTTTTTTAATAAGCTCATTGATTCAACGATGAATGGATGTGGGATTTCAGAAATATCTCTATAATTGATTTCTTCTCCATCATAAAAAGTACCGTCGATAAAAGCATAATCAACTTTAGAAATTTCTTTAACAATACTTGATTTCCATTTGTCCCATTTGTCAATGTCGGGAATGAATAAGGCCGACCGATTTACACCTATAATTTGATATCCAACCGTTTCTGAATATTCATCTCTGTGGGGAACGACAAAGGGCACAACTTTGAGCATTTTGTCCAAAAACACCGTGTCTCGATTGCTTAAGTCCTTCAGCCTGATGTTTTTGTTTTGACAGAGCTTTTCCCAGGGTCCATTTGATTCAAGGAATTTTTTCAATCTCGGCATAGCAAATACATTTACATCCTTGCTCGAGACCCCTTCTTTACCAAGGTACATCAGACCGGTATAATGGCCAATGTGGGCATGAGTTAAAAAAATGCCATCAATGAGTTTTTTTGACGATCCAAGTTTGTTTAAATGGTTCAGCTGTTCAGCAATGTTAGGAGTTGCATCGATGAGGTATTGCCTCTTGGTAGTGGGGTTTACAATACCAATTGCACTTACTTTTCGAACCGTTTTATCTATGTCTTTGAGCTGAGAACAACATTCTTTTTCACAACCTACTTGAGGAGATCCTGCATCCTGTACGGTACCAAGTATGACAAGTGATGTTTCTTTCAGTTGAGCTAGTTTTTGAGAAGACTTTATGATTTTATTCGTTGTTTTTATTTCATTCGATGTGCACGCACTAAGTACGGCAAAGAACAAAACCAAAACACTCCATTTTTTCTTCATTATTGTTTCTTAAAAACCAAAGAATAAACCATAGGTATGTTTGCCCCAAGATGTTTAATTCTATATTTTCCTTTTGAAATTTCCACAGTATGACTGAAGCAATCGTAGGGAGAATAGTCATATTCTTTAAAAGATAGTAAATCCATTTTATTATCCATCAATGAAGTGATGATTTCGGATAGACTATGATTCCACCAAATCGAGGTAATCTCTTCTTTGTTATTTTTTGAAGCATAGCTACCGTTTTCGACTTCTACATAAGGTTTGTCATTAAAATAAGAGTAGCTTATATTCTTAAAATCGTCGTCAAACATCCAAACACTTGGATGGAAATCAACAATGGTAAATGTATCTCCAGATTTTAAATGCTTCGAAATGATTTGTGCCCATTTGTTGAGGTCTGGTAACCACCCACAAATACCATAGCTACAAAACACCATGTCAAAATCATGTGAATTTCTTAAGTCAAGGTCATAGATGTTTGAGCAAAAAAAATCAGCAGTATATCCCAATTCTTTTTTGATGTCTTCTGCATATGAAATAGAAAGCGGACTAAAATCTATACCAACTACTCGAGCACCTAATTGTTCAAGACTAAATGTATCTAGGCCAAAATGACATTGAAGGTGAAGTATTTTTTTATTTTCGATATTCCCAAGTAAGCCAATTTCAATACTGTTTAAAGTGTTTTTACCTTTTTTAAATCCGTCTAGGTCGTAGAAGTCAGAGTTGAGGTGTGTTTTGGCTCTTTGATCCCATGAATCACGATTAATATCCAACCATTTTGTAGTGTCGGCCGCCATGCTTTTATAATTTACCGTTCTTGATTTCTTCCACAACTTCGGGGTTTAATAGCGTGCTGATATCACCAAAATTAGAAAAGTCTCCTTCAGCAATTTTTCTTAATATCCTTCTCATGATTTTCCCGGACCTTGTTTTGGGTAGCCCTGTTGTAAATTGAATTCGATCTAATTTGGCTATTGGACCAATTTTTTCTGAAATGATTTTGTTGATTTCCGATCTGGTCGTGTCGCTTCCTTCTGGAAATTCTTTGAGCGTAACAAAACCGTATAAGGCATTTCCTTTTATATCATGAGGAAAACCAACGATTGCCGATTCGGCAACCAGTGGATGTTCATTTATAGCGTCTTCGATCGGAGCAGTGCCAAGGTTATGACCAGATACAATAATGACATCGTCTACTCGTCCAGTAATCCTATACATCCCATCCTTGTTTCTTTTAGCGCCATCACCGGTAAAATAATACCCGGGAAATGCCGTGAAATAGGTTTCTTTATATCGTTTATGGTCTCCCCAAATTGTACGTGCAATAGAAGGCCAAGGATTTTTTATACAAAGTTTTCCAACGGTATCGGGTTCATCAAACTCATTCCCGTGTTCATCCATTAATATTGGTTCTATTCCAGGCAAAGGATTTGTTGCGAATGTGGGTAATTGTGGCGAAATATGTGGTAAGGGGGAAATTAAGATTCCTCCTGTTTCTGTTTGCCACCAGGTATCAACTATAGGACATTTTTCTTTGCCGATATTTGTGTTGTACCATTGCCAGGCTTCTTCATTAATAGGTTCTCCTACAGTGCCAATTACTTTTAAACTGGTCAAATTGTACTTATTCACGTATTCAACGGATTCTTTTGCAAGGGCTCGAATGGCCGTTGGTGCAGTATAAAACTGATTGACTTTATATTTATCAACGACCTCCCAAAATCTTCCAGGGTTTGGATAAGAAGGAACGCCCTCGAATAGAATAGTCGTGGCTCCATTTAAAAGGGGGCCATATACAATGTATGAATGTCCTGTAATCCACCCAATGTCAGCCGTACACCAATATACGTCGTTGGGTTCGTAGGCAAATACATTATTGAATGTATATGCAGTATAAACCATATATCCACCTGTTGTATGTACCATTCCTTTGGGTTTTCCCGTTGAACCAGAGGTGTAGAGGATGAAAAGAGGGTCTTCGGCATCCATGTGAACTGCTTCATGCTTTTCACTTGATTTTTCAAGCAATGGTTTTAGGAAATGGTCTCGATTTTTTTTCATTTTAATTTGGGTAAGCGTCCTCTCAGCCACCAAAACTTTTTCAACACACGGACATTCTATTAATGCTTCATCAACAATTCCTTTTAAGTCTATTGTTTTATTTCCTCTAAAACTCCCATCAGCTGTTATGACCATTTTACAATTGGCATCATTTACTCTGGCGGCTAATGCTCCTGATGAAAAACCCGCAAATATTACGGAGTGAACTGCACCAATACGAGCACAAGCCAAAACTGAAATTGCCAATTCGGGTATCATTGGCAGGTAAATAGCAACACGGTCTCCTTTGGAGATGCCCATTTCAGAAAGTAAATTGGCCATTTTACATACTTTTTTATGAAGTGCTTTGTATGAAATATGAATGGCTTGTTCATTGGGCATATTTGGCTCAAAGATGATCGCAGTTTGATCCGGCTTACTTTTGAGGTGTCTGTCAATACTGTTAAAAGCAACATTTGTTTTTGCCCCTTCAAACCATGTAAATCTTGCTTCTTTCATGTCACAATCCATAACAGTGCTCCAGGGTTTAAACCAGGTAAATTCTTGGGCTATCTCTTCCCAGAACTCAGTGTTTTTCTCAACGGAATTCCGGTAACTTTTTACATATTCTTCTTTTGATCGGATCTTATAACTCATTAGAATCTAATTTTGATGGTCTCTATAAAAGTAAAGAGTTTCATTAAATTTCTCTAAATTTACTCGATAATGAATTGGAAAAACACCCTTTTTAAATATTTCCCTGATTTGTGGCAGTATTTGGTTATCATTATCATATTTGTCTTTGCTTCAATTTTCTTCTTATAAAAATAAAATCTCCATGTATACTAATCACTCAAGATCGTTAATCAAATCCATCACCTTTGCATTTTTCATTTGCATCGTTCAAAATGCGTTTAGTCAAGCACAACTTGACTTTGTTTCAAATATCGATTATCAACAACTACATGATGCTGAATTAAATGATGTTTGGGGCTACGTTGATGAAGTTGGTAATGAATATGCAGTTATTGGCACAACGAAAGGAACATCAATTGTAGATGTAACAGATCCAGTTAACCCACAAGAAATATTTTGGTTAGATGGAGCCCAAAGTATTTGGAGGGACCCTAAGGTATTTGGAGACTATGCTTATGTCACAACAGAGGAAGAGGTTGGAATGACTATAATTGATTTAAGTCCTTTACCAGCAAGTTCGAGTTTGTCCAGTACCGTTTTTATGGGTGAAGGAAGCGTCACATGGGAATCTGCACACAACTGTTTCATTGATGAATCGGGATTTCTTTATGTCTTTGGTGCAAATTATGGTGAAGGAGGAGCGATAATCTATGATGTCAATACAACACCAATGGCACCCGAGGAGGTTGGCATTTTCGATAACTGGTATGTGCATGATGGTTTTGCTAGAAATGACACCCTTTATTTAGCTCACGTTAATGATGGGTTTCTGAGCTTAGTCGATATTAGTGATAAGTCCAACCCCATTCTTCTGGGTACTAAGATCACTTCAAATTCATTTACTCATAATATTTGGCCTTCAGATGATGGGCAGGTTGTATACACTACAGATGAGTTGCCTAATTCTTTTGTTACTTCTTATGACATTACAGACCCAACGAATATTGTTGAATTAGACAGGATTCAGAGCTCTCCTGGAGCTGATGTGATTCCACATAACACTTTCGTGGTAAATGATTATTTAGTTACCAGCTACTATGTGGATGGTATCATAATTCATGATGCGACCTATCCCTATAATCTTATCGAAGTTGCTTCATATGACACGTATCCTGGGCAAACACCGACTTATGATGGGTGTTGGGGAGTATACCCATACTTGCCTTCTGGAAATATTCTTGCCGCAGATATGACTGAAGGTTTTTTTGTCTTAAGCTCAAATTATGAAAAAGCAGCTTATTTAGAAGGTACGGTAACTGATTTTTCAAATGCATCACCCTTAAACAATGTTTCAATCGAGATTGTATCAAGTGATCAAGATGAAAACACAAACACCAGTGGCTTTTACGCTTCAGGGATGGCTGACGCAGGGTCTTACGATGTTAATTATTCAAAGGTTGGCTATTTTCCTCAAACCGTGACTGTTTCATTAACACAGGGCGTAGTGACCAACCAGGACATTCAATTGGTTCCAATTGAGCAATTCGATGTTACAATCAAGGTAATTGATGGAACAGGGAACCCTGTAACTGATGCTCAAATCTCACTCAATCATCCTCTAATTGGATATGACGGCGTTACGAATGGCATAGGTGAAGAAAGCTTTAATTTATTTTATCAGGAGAGCTATGAACTCATTGTAGGAAAATGGGGATACTACACGGTATGTAGTAATCCGATTATTAATACAGCTACAGGGGTTATTGATATCACATTGGAGGTTGGGTATTATGACGATTTTTCATTTGATTTTGGTTGGACAGTTACTGGTAATGCTGAGACTGGAGAGTGGGAAAGAGGTATTCCAAATCCTACTACAAATACGGTAATGGGAGCTGATGTGGCCGGAGATTGTGGTTCTATGGCTTATGTTACAGGTAACAAGATTAATGTTGATCCAGATTATGATGATGTTGACAATGGCATAACGATTTTAACGTCACCTCAAATGGATTTGACTCAATATACAACACCAGCATTTAGGTTTAATTATGCGTTCTTTTGTAATCATGGTCCTGAGCTTATAGATGATACCTTGAGCTTTATGATCAGTAATGGATCCGATAATGAAATATTTCATCAAGTTCTTCCTCCCCAAGGTGATCCAATGGTTTTTGAAGAATATTTTTTGATTATTCCTCAACAATCATCAATTGCAATTACGAATTCAATGACTTTCAAAGTGTTTGTTTCTGATCTTGAACCACATGTAAATATTACAGAAGCAGCAATTGATTTCTTTAGAGTTGAAGATGCGTGGGGGATAGAGGAAACAAACCTAGATGCATTTACCATTTTTCCAAACCCAGCCTCGGAAAGTGCAGTCATAAAGGGTGCTTCAGTTGGCTCTTTTTATACGTTTATATCATCAACTGGTGTTGTTTTGAGTTCTGGTATAATTCAAAGTGAAAGTCATTCCGTAGAGCTAAAAAACATGTCTAGTGGCTTTTACTTTGTACGAATTGACGGAGTGCAGAAAAAAATAATTAAACAATAGCCTGATCTTAAGGTCATATTACATAAAAGAATTCCTTAAATTTGACCGATATGTCAAAGCAAATATCGATAGTTATCCCTCTCTTAAACGAAGAGGAATCTTTACCTGAACTTTTCGCGTGGATCCAAAAAGTATTGTCTGAAAACTACACTTATGAAGTGATTTTTATAGATGATGGGAGTAAAGATAAGTCTTGGGAAGTGATTGAAGGATTACAGAAAAAATATTCCGAAGTTCGAGGAATTAAATTTCAACGAAACTATGGCAAGTCTGCCGCGCTTCAAAAAGGATTTGAGATGTGTGAAGGAGATGTTGTAGTGACCATGGATGCCGATTTGCAGGACTCTCCAGAGGAAATTCCTGAGCTGTTTGAGATGATTACAACAAAGGATTTTGATCTTGTTTCCGGTTGGAAAAAAAAACGTCACGATCCGCTTTCTAAAACGATTCCTACCAAACTATACAATTGGGCTGCACGCAGAATTACAGGGATTTATCTTCACGACTTTAATTGTGGCTTAAAAGCCTACAAGAATTCAGTGGTAAAGAGTATTGAGCTTTATGGAGATATGCACAGATATGTTCCTGCTCTTGCTAAATATGCGGGATTCACAAACATTGGTGAGAAGATTGTAAAGCATCAAGCACGAAAATTCGGAGTAACAAAGTTTGGCTTAAATCGATTTTTGAATGGTCCTCTAGATCTTATAACGGTTGCCTTTATGGGTAAATTCGGTAAAAAGCCGATGCATTTTTTTGGAGCACTTGGGACCTTGATGTTTATTATTGGATTTTCTTTAACCTTATATTTAGGAATAGATAAAATATTCATACATAAGACCGCGAGACTTTTGGCAGATCGAACTGAATTTTATGTGGCACTAGTTGCTATGATTGTAGGCGTCCAGTTTTTTATGACAGGCTTTATTGCGGAGTTGGTAGGCAGAAATTCATCCCATAGAAATGTTTATTTAATAGAGAAAGAAATTTGAGATGAAGCTCAGTTGGAATGTAGATTCATCTTGGACTCTCTTTATTGATCGAGACGGTGTTATTAATGAACGGAATTTTGAAGGATACATTTTAAATAAAAAAGACTTCGTTTTTAAAGAAGGGGTATTGGAATCTTCCAAATCTCTATTTTCAAAATTTAAACATGTGGTTTTGGTTACCAACCAACAATGTATAGGCAAAGGATTGATTTCCCTTGACGGCGTTAGAGAAATTCACGATTACATGGAATCATGTCTAATTCAAAATGGAGCAAAGATTGATTTAGTATTGGTTGCTCCTGAGATTCGAGGAGCGGAAAACTCAACTAGAAAACCTCAGCCCCACATGGCGATATTGGCTCAAGAAATAATAAAGAGTATTGATTTTTCAAAATCAATTATGGTGGGGGACACCGATTCTGATATTCAGTTTGGCAAGAATCTTGAGATGAAAACAGTGCTCATTGAATCAGCGGAAAAATGTACAATACTACCAGATGTTGAAGTGAGTTCATTAATGGAATTAAATAAACGGCTTTAATGAGGATTTTACTGTTATTATTTTTTATTGGTGCTTTTCAATTTTTTTTTGGACAAAACCTCATTGATAAAGAAGGAAGAAAGCAAGGTGAGTGGAAGAAGTATTGGGATAAATCCAATACTGCTCTACAGTATGAGGGGGCTTTTGTTAATGACAAACCTGTAGGGCAATTTTGGTATTATTACCCCACTTCTGAGGTGAGGGCAATAATTGAGCACATTAGTGAAAACCAATCCTTTGTAACTTATTATTTTAAAAATAGGGAAGTCATGTCCGAAGGCATGTATCTTGATCAAAAAAGAGATTCCATTTGGATTAATTACAATAATGCAGGACTGACATTATCAATGGAGAATTTCAAGAATGGTAAATTGGAGGGAAAAAAAGTCACCTTTTACGTTCAAAATCAAATTGAAAATGGTGCATTAAAAGTACTATCCGAATGTTTTTACGAAGACAGTTTAAAATCCGGCACATATATAGAACGATTTTCATCAGGAAGAATCAAGCTAAGTGGTCAATACAAATTGGATCAACCATTTGGTTCGTGGCGTAAGTACAATACAAAGGGTGAATTGTTACAATTATTTCGATTCAAAAAGGGGGTTCGAAACGGTTGGGTACTTAATTATGATGAGAATCAAGAAGTCATTCAAAGGGATTTGTATAAAAACGGTGAGTTACTGAGTGGTGAGGTAAAAGATAAATACCTTGAGTATTGTAAATCAAAAGGAATTGACCCAAATGATTAGATTTCGTAAATTTGGATGTAAGAGATGTTGAAGAGGACGTATATATTTATTTTATTGATGAGTTTTTTTTCATGTGGGAAAGAGGACAATACAAAGCCTTTGGTTTTTTTTGAAACCTATTACCCTCTTGAATCAGGAGCTTACATTGATTATTATGTGCAGGAAGTCAATCATGATGATCTGTCATCCATTCCTCACGACACGCTCAATTATTATTTGAGAACTTTAATTGGGGATACGCTTATTGATAACGAGGGAAGAGTGGCGTACAAATACATACGTAAAACACGAATTGATACCTCGGACGCATGGCAAATTTCTGATATATGGACTGTATTAAAGAATGGAAATAAAATTGAGTTAACGGAAGAAAATAGGAGGAAAGTAAAACTTATTTTACCACCAAATAATTTCACCATTTGGGATGCCAATATCCATAATTCCTTGAGTGCCATGAATTGTTTTTATGAGGATATTCACCAACCTTTCACTTTAAATTCTTTGGCATTTGACAGTACTATTCGTGTTGAGCAAGAGAACGTTTTAAATTTGGTCGCTTACCGGAAAAAATATGAAGTATATGCAAATCATATAGGATTGGTTAAAAAATATTACAAGGATTTAGTCATATCGAATTTTGATACTTTGAATATATCCTCGGGAACCGAGCTCATTTATAATTGTATTGATTTTGGGACTGAGTAATCAAAATAAGAAACTAAAAGTCACTTTTTTTTCCGTTCTACCTCCTTTTCGTGGCGGTATTTCTAGCTTCAGTCAAATGTTATTGAATCATCTTAGTGCCTTGACGAAGGTTGAATCATTTACTTTTTTGAGGTTATACCCAAAGATTTTATTTCCAGGAAAATCACAAGAAGACAACTTATTAATTGGTGATGCACCTAGAATCGTTTCAACTTTTAATCCTTTTAGCTACTTCAAAGCACGCAGAAAATTAAAGAGTACCAATCCTGATGTACTTATTGTAAATTATTGGATGACTATTTTTTCACCAATGTATGTTTTTTTCTCTCGTGGATTCAATAACAAGGTTCTAAAAGTTGCCTTAATCCATAATCTTGTTCCTCACGAAAAACGATTTTTTGATCAGTATTTTAATCGAATATTTTTAAATCGTTATGATGCTTTTGTTGTTCTGTCTCAACAAGTGAAAAATGAGGTTATTTCTCAGAAACCGGACGCAGTTTGCTTACATTTAAGTCACCCTAGCTATACCCATTTTGGTGCTTCTTGTGACAAATTATTTGCGAGAAAATCTCTAGGTATTCCTGAAAAAGCGAAAGTAATTTTGTTTTTTGGATTAATTAGAGATTACAAGGGTTTAGATGTCTTGATTCATACCATGAATCATTTAGACGAATCATATTTTTTGGTGATTGCTGGTGAAATTTATGGGGATGCTAACGTTTATCATAAGCTTATTGCCGATTGTAAAAACCCAAATATCATACTTAATGATGCCTACATACCCGATGATGACGTGAAGCTTTATTTTAGTTCTTCCGATTTGTGCGTATTGCCATATAAAAAGGGCACACAGAGTGGGGTACAGGCCATTTCGGATTCCTTTTGTACGCCTGTACTGGTTTCTAAAAACGGCGGTTTACATGAAAACATTACTGATGGAATAAATGGATTTATTATTGATCGTCTTGAAAGTCGGCAATTGGCTGAAAAAATAAGTAATGTATTTGTTGGTGGTAAACTGAATATTGTAACAGAAAA
>DAIPZI010000021.1:0-15177 GCA_036782275.1 Crocinitomicaceae bacterium | reverse complement strand
TTGTGACAGACCGCACAAGATATTGTATTGTCCAATGACAAACGTGTGTCAAAGAAAAGCTCTTTTCCCAGGGCAATTTTTGCTGAATCTGTTGGGTTTTCTATCGTTGATGGTACGGCTACATATTGATTTAAGTCGGGAAGTGGTCGACACATCAAGAATGTAGCACAAACGAGAAGTACAGAAGATAAATAGATGACTCTAAGCCTCATTAGTGAATAAAAATAGTCTGCCTTTTCAATACGCTTCCAAGAACGTCTCTACAAATAACAAAGGCTGTCCCCGAATAATTTGAGTTGACGTTAACTACTCCACTCGAATCAGAAATGTTGAACATTGAAATGCGTCTTCCAAGCTGATCAAGAATCAAAATCTTAGACGCTGATGAGGGCAATTCAGTATAATAAAGCTGATGTTCGTTTATATAAATAGTAGAATGACTAGTAGGAATGGCTAATAGAGATGCCGATGGCGCTATTGTAAAAA
Organism: Crocinitomicaceae bacterium; assembly: GCA_036782275.1. GTDB lineage: Bacteria > Bacteroidota > Bacteroidia > Flavobacteriales_D > Crocinitomicaceae > UBA952. The sequence goes on along the minus strand of DAIPZI010000021.1, from coordinate 14,691 downwards.
CATCTTCCGTCAGTACATTGTCCATAATCAGCTCATTCAAGGTTGTTGCTCCATGCAAAATACCTGCCGTTTCTAATTCTAGACCATTTACCCAACGATCTACGTGACACTGTAACTCCAAATTGATTTGTGTTTCAGAAACATCTGATTGAATGACAGACAGATTTACTTGACGCTGCATATGGGCCCCTACAGAATGTACCTCAAAATAAGAGCTACCTTCTCCTCCTCCAATAATCATTGGCATGTAACCGAACTGCCAACCCCAATACATGGATGGCAATTGAAAGCTCAATGGGTGTGTTTCTGGATAGGTTGAAATATCAGCAGACTCGGATCCTTGTTGGGTATTGAATCGATCGGGAACCCCAATCGTAAATTCTACTTGTTCAATGTTTTCAAGAGACAGGACTCCAAGATATAATGTGTGACTTTCGGGCTCAACAAGATAAATGTCATCTACAGCATTCGTAAGCTGACCACCATCGTGTGTTATGATGATATCTGATACATAATAATCAAAATGATCCAATATGTAGGACTCCCCGCTCACATGTGTCAATGTCGCACCCATTTGTAAGGCGGAGGAATTAAACACAGGGTCGATATTTAAGAAAACGTTTTTTTGAGCCCACAAATTGAAAATGGATCCCAAAATGCTTAAAGTGAAAATAAATTTAGTCATGGTTTACGTGCAATATACAAAATCTCTTTTTGCATAAGACGAAACTTTACAACCTCAGTTGCATCAAATTCAGTATTTAAATCAAATTCATCGACCTTGAAACCTGCTTTTTCAAGGTAAGAGGGGTAATCTTTCCCAAACAAGCGTACATGGTCTTTTTGCCAGAAATGTTTTTCTCGTTCGTCAGGGCTTGTGATCGACTTGTCTTCATAAGTTTCTGTTCGACTCATGTCTTGTGGAACCTGCATAATGGCCCACCCACCCGGTTTCATGACGCGATTAAGTTCGGACATACAACGAATAGGGTCGTCGACATGCTCCATTACATGATTGCAAAAAACCACATCATACTGATTGTCTTCCAAGGGTATGTCATGCAAATCAAAATGAATGTCTGCAATTGGAGAAACCAAATCGGCAGTAGTATAATCCAAGTTGTTTTGTTTTTTAAAATGAGGTAAAAAACACTGCTCAGGAGCAATATGCAAAACCTTTAGAGATTCCGCCGAAAAAAAATCTGTTTTCCTTGTCAAATAAAGCCACATTAAGCGGTGACGCTCAAGCGTTAGATCATAAGGGCAAAGCACATTTTCGCGGTGTGCAACATTGGATCCGTAGGATAAAAATTTTGAAAAAGATTTTTCACAAACTGGACACTCTACCTTATCTCCCCGATATAATACTGGAGCAAAAAACTTAAAAATATAGCTTAGCCTAATTAAAAGAGGGCGTGGTAATTTGTTCAATAAAAACTTATAGATTCTTTTCACGATATCAAAGTTACAACAAAAGGAAAAGTAATTGTGTATTTTTGTTTAAACCATCTGATATGAAATCACTTTTCTTATTTTGTCTAACCATCTCTATAAGCCCTCTCATTATGGCTCAAAAACCAATTGCCACCAAAATACCTAAGGAGCTGATTGCTCAAAAACACGAAAGAATTGACAATTATTATTGGATGAATCAAAGGGACTCTGCTGATGTCTTAGAATACATCAATCAAGAAAACGAATATTGTGAAAAATACTTCAAGCCCCTTAGCCCTTTGGTAGATGAATTGATGGAAGAATTCGATCAAAGAATAGATCCTAATGAGCAAGGAGCACCGTTTTATTTTAATACAAAATTATACCAGGTCAAAAGTGAAAAGGGACTAGAATATCAAAAAATATTTCTGAAAGAAGGAGAAAAGGAAATCCTCTTCTTTGATCAAAATGAAAGAGCGGAAGGAAATGAATATTACGACCTAGCCGATTGGGAACCTTCACCGGATAATAAATTATTGGCCGTGGCTGAAGACTATGTGGGTCGGAGAAAAAACACCATCTCCATTCGTAAAAACAAAAGCGGAAATTATTTAAAGGACCGAATTGAGGATTCAAATGGCGATATCATTTGGTCCAATGATAATAAAGCCATTTATTATATTAAAAAAGACGAACAAACGCTTCGAGAATTTCAAGTTTACCGACACATTATTGGAAAAAAATCGAGTGACGATGAACTCATATATCAAGAAGATGATGAAAAATTTAGCGTATCTTTTTACAAGAGTAAAACAGAGAAATACATTTTTATTGCCAGCTATAGCTCAATGACGTCAGAAATTCTGTGGCTAGACGCTCAGGATTCAAGAGCTAAAATCAACGTCTTTCTTCCCAGGAAGTTTGACCACATTTATGAGGTAGATCATCACGAAAACGGATTTTACATCATAAGTAATATGGATGCGGCAAACAATAAAATTCTTTTTACGAGAAGCTTTCCAAAAAGTATTTTTCAATGCGAGGTGTTTCAGGAGACCAATGAAAACATCCTCATTGAGGGGCTCGAAATTTTTAAAGAGTTTCTTGTGATTACTGAAAGAATTAATGGTCTTAAAAAGATGAAGCTCTACCCTTTTGAATCAAGAAAAGAAAAATACATCGAATTTAACGAAGAGACCTACTATCTTGGTTTGGGCGTTAATGATGATTACCATACAAATACACTATTCTATTCATATAACTCGCTGACCACTCCTTCAAGTATATTCAAATACGATATGATGTCAGGTGAGCAGACTCTTTGGCATCAGAAAAAAGTTCTAGACCCCTCTTTTACAAGTGATAATTACGAATCTAAAAGAATCTGGGCAACAGCCAATGACGGTATCCAGATTCCAATTTCTATTGTGTATAAAAAAGGAACAAAACTGAGCGAGGCCCCTTGTCTTTTGTATGGCTATGGATCATATGGGTACACCATTCCTGATTATTTCAGCGCTACCCGTTTGAGTCTTTTAGATCGAGGGTTTGTCTTCGCTACCGCACACATCCGGGGCGGAAAATACCTGGGTGAAGAATGGTATCAAAACGGGAAATTTTTAAAGAAAATCAACACATTTACTGACTTTATCAATGCCGCTGAATACATGGGGCACATGGGGTTCTGTGATCCAAATAAAATATATGCCAATGGAGGAAGTGCGGGCGGTCTTTTAATGGGTGCCGTTTCTAATATGGCTCCATATCTGTGGAAGGGTGTAGTGTCTCAGGTCCCCTTTGTTGATGTACTCACCACCATGCTCGATGAAAGTATTCCATTAACCACCTCTGAATTTGAGGAGTGGGGAAATCCCGCAGAAGAAGAATACTATTATTACTTGCTTAAATACTCTCCATATGATAATATTAAAAAAATGGAGTATCCGGCGATGTATATCACAACAGCCTATCATGATTCTCAGGTACAATATTGGGAACCCTTGAAATATGTGGCGAAAATGAGGGAGTTTAAAACCGATAATAATCCTTTTCTCTTCGACTGTAATATGAATGCAGGACATGGAGGTGGATCAGGAAGAACTTCAGAAAGAAAAGAAAGAGCAAAGGTCTATGCGTTTATTTTGGGATTGGAAAATAACATTAAGTAGTCTTTTTCTCATATCGACTATAAACCTATCCGCACAGGATGGTCCATCTCCTATTGAGAATTTTAAAGACAAAAAAGTATTCTATACTGACCTTGGCTTCAACGCTTCTCCCTTTAGGATTAAGTACCCTTATACCGAAGAGACAGATGTGCTTAAATTCAAGAATAATTTCAAAACCATAATGGGTTTAGGGTTTGCCTATAAATGGTTTCATTTGCGAATTGCATTTCCGGTGTTTGGGTTTGTTAAACCCGTTAATCGTTGGGGTGAATCACAGCAATTCCAGCTCGGATTCAATTTTTCATTAAAAAAACTCTTTTTTGATGTTGATTTTAAGACCGTTCGCGGTTATGCATTACAGAATTATGGAGATCTTGATTTTTCCTTCAATAATTCAATTACAAATCATCGCATTACGGAATCTCTGGGTGTTACTAATTTAAGTTTTAACGCGTGGTACTTTCACAATAAGGCATTTAAAATGTCTGCACTTCGTGGCAAACAAGCCCATTACAAAGAAGCCGTCCAAACTTGGTATCTGAAAAGTACTTTGAATGGCTTTGGCGTTGATAATGACGGAAAAGGTTTAATTCCTCCTTTTTTAATTGACAACACATCCTCAAAAACCGAGGCCTCTACTTATTCAGCCATTGATCTTGGAGTTATCCCTGGATATGCCTATGTAACGAGATATAATCACTGGCAAATTTCTGGTTGGCTGGGATTAGGGGCGGTAATTCAATCTAAATTTTATACCCAGAATAATACAACGAGAGGCTTTATTGGTCTTGCACCAAGGTACGATATTCGCTTTATTGGTGGCTATACAAATGATCACTATTTTGTGTTTCTCGACACGGAATTTGACAATAAATCTGTTGCTTTTAATGAGCTCAAATACAGACAATACTTTTACAGTATTCGAATAAGTGCAGGGGTTCGGTTTGGCAAGCCCAAAAAGGCTTAAAGCTCAATCGACCGGCTTGAATACAAGCCTTCATGTACAAGTTTAATGAAGTATTTTCCCTTTTTAAATTCAGAAACATCAAAAAGGTTTTGGGTTTCAGCCAGTTCTATTTCCTTGAGTTTTTCGTTATTCGCATTGCATAAAACTACAGTTACTTTTGAATTGAAAACCCCATTTTTTTCAATCAATAATTGACCCCTAGATTCCTGAAAAAGTGAAATATAACCCAAATGTTTTTTAAATTTCTTTTTATTAAATATTAATCCCACAGGTCTTTTAAGTTTTGCATTCGAGAACTCTTGAGAATTTTTATCGATAATGGCATTTTCAATGTGCTCGGGACGAACAATTTCTTTTTCCTCCGTCCTGAGAATCAGGTCACTTTCAGGCTTCCACACCCTCATATAATCAATAATAAATTCATTCGGAAAAACAGTGTTTTTGTCCGGCCCTGGAGAGAATGGTCCTTTATCTTGGGCTACAGATATATTTGCAATTAGATTCATACTTGTGCCAAAATCACCATTGTATTCGGCAATGGCTTGACCATTCATATAAATAATGAGCTGCCCAGGAGTCCATAATCCAGAGTACACTACATACTTATCAGTAATTTCCTCTGATGCCTTGATCCATCCACCCCAATTCTTCTTGATTCCAATCCAGTTCTTCACCTTATCACAATCGTCAGGGCAATGAATATCAACGTGAAGATGCTTTGTTTTTTCCCCTTTCATTTCCATGAAATCTATTTCATCATTCGGATTTCCCCCGTACAACCAAAAGCCAGGCCACAAGCCCTTTCCTGAAGGAGCTAAGGCACGACACTCGAAATATCCATATTTGAACTGTTTCTTACTCCAAAGTGCGGAAATTAAATGCTTCAACTGAACCTCGTTGCCGTTTCTGACCTCAACATCATACTTCTCAATGGCCTTTTCATCAAGCATCCATTTAGGAAATTTTCGCCATTCACTTGTCGTATCGATTTTGAGTTTTACAAATCCATTTGACGGCTCCACCATCTCTTTTGCAGAATATATGCCTGCATCTAGCGAAAGACCTCCCCAAGGATAATTTTGATGCCATAGGTCGTTGTTGATTTCACTTCCATTGAATTCATCACCAAAAAAATAATCCCATTGCTTAATGGTATCACTTTCAACTTGCCATAAAACAGGTTGTACCTGTCCAAATACCATTGAATACAAAAAGATAAAAAATACGGTTGTTCTCATTATTGCTTGATAAAGATGTTTTTAGGCTCAGTGAAAAACTTGAGGGCTTCCCATCCCCCTTCTCGTCCTACACCAGAAGCCTTTACTCCTCCAAATGGCGTCCTAAGATCTCTCACCAACCAAGAGTTTACCCAAACAATTCCTGCATGGACTTGGTCTGCAATTCGATGAGCCCTTTTTAAGTTGCTTGTCCACACTGTAGAGGACAAACCGTATTGGGTTGAATTTGCCATCATTAAAACCTCCTCCTCACTGTCAAAAGGCATGATGGTTACCACTGGACCAAATATCTCTTCTTGATTGGTTCTACAATCATATTTCAAGCCCTCAATTACAGTTGGCTCAATAAAAAAGCCTTCGTTGTTGGGTTCAGGCAAAATCACTCGTTGCCCTCCAGTCAATACAGTTCCTCCCTCTTCTTTGGCAAGCTCAACATAGGAAAGGACTTTCTCCATATGTCCTTTAGAAACAACTGCACCTTGTTTAGAATTAGGATCAGATGGCGCTAGGTTTTTCATTCTAGAAACTTTCTCCACAAATGCTGTTTTAAATTTTTCATATATCGGCCTTTCAATAAAAATTCTAGAACCGCAAAGACAAATTTGTCCTTGATTGGCAAATGAAGACCTTACCGTAGTCGAAAGCATTTCTTCAAAGTCACAATCTGCGAATATAATGTTAGGGTTTTTCCCTCCCAGTTCCAAGGACAACTTTTTAAACATCGGTCCCGCTGTTCGAGAAATATAAGCTCCCGTCTGCGTTCCTCCAGTAAATGATATGGCTTTTATCGATGGATGCTTCACTATCGCATCTCCTGCAGACCCTCCTGTTCCGTGAACAATATTCAAAACCCCAGGAGGTAAACCGATTTCCTGGGCAACCTCCGAAAGCAAGTATGCAGTGTAAGGTGTTACCTCTGATGGCTTCGCAATAACACAATTTCCTGAAGCAAGTGCCGGAGCAATTTTCCATGAAAACAAATACAATGGAAGGTTCCATGGAGAAATACAGCCCACTACTCCAATGGGCTTTCTTGTGGTATAATTAATCCCCACACCCTCCATTGAATGAGATTCAGAGGCAAAATGTAAAATGGCAGTAGCAAAAAAATGAAAATTTGAAACGGCTCTTGGAATGTCGACTTGGGCCGCCAAGGAAACCGGTTTTCCATTGTCTAAAGACTCTGCTTTCACGAACTCATCCATTCGTTTTTCAATACCTTCTGATAAACGAATAATATATTTACTCCTTTTTTCTAGAGACATACCAGACCATTCTGGAAATGCCTTTTGTGCTGCCTGAACCGCTATATCAATATCGTCAGCATCTGAATCCGGAATTAAAGAATAAGCTTTTCCCGTTGAGGGGTCTATGTTTTCAAAATAATTTCCAGAACTTGGTTCAACCATTGAACCATTTATGTAATTGGTTATTTTTTTCATATTAATGCAATTAAAACAAATGTCATAAAAAAAACCGAAAGGGAAGAATGAAAAAGGTCAACACATTATTTCTAACTTCGTAAAACATTGATATAATAAATATGGAACTCTCGAAGACCCAGCAGGTCGTGGATGAATGGATTAAAAAATACGGCGTGCGTTATTTTAATGAATTGACCAATACAGCTATTCTTATGGAAGAGGTTGGGGAGTTGGCAAGAATTATGTCTAGACGCTATGGAGAACAAAGCGAAAAAGATTCAGATAAAAACCTTGACTTAGGTGATGAAATGGCGGATGTGCTGTTTGTCCTCATTTGTATAGCCAATCAAACTGGCGTAGATCTCGAAGATGCATTCAAAAAGAATATGAAGAAGAAAACAACTCGAGACCACTCGAGACATATTGAAAATGAAAAGCTAAAATAAATTGAAAGAAGAATTACAAATAGAAGCAAGAAAATCCTTTAAATCAGGGAAATCACTGGTCTTGAAGGCCGATTTTTCCAAATATTTCGAATTGCTTCAGCAGCTTATTATTGATGAAATCCCGGAACCTCGAGAGGGCTCCCCCAGAGGTATTATATTGTTTTCGGAGGATCAAATAGCAAGAGATTTCGGAGATTATATTGAGGCGTCGTTTAAGAAGCATGACCTCACCTCTGATTTAATTATCGAAAAAGGTCTGCGAATAAGACAACGAAATGATTTGTATTTTGGGACAGAGCTCATTATTGGTACACCGAAAAGATTATGCGAGTTGTATTATCAAAATGGGTTTAATATTGGGGAGCTTAAGTTTTTTATGGTTATCGATATTAACACCATCTTCAAAAAGGGCCTGAGAGGTTTTGTAAGCCGCATTTCTGAAAGTCTTCCAAAATGTAAAAAAGTCATTTTTGAGAGTCTTGGCAAAGAAGATGTGGTAAAAGCATATTATTCGGAGTTCATCTACCCACTGAAAAGATTATCGGAATAACCTTTGACTAAATAAGATCAAAAGCACTTACAAAAACAGGTTTTTTTTCTGAATAGAGGCTTTTATGGTTTCGCGTAACGACAGCTACCTTTTTTTCTCCAAGAATTTTATCTAATATCCCCCATTTGATTCTTTTGCTTTGCTCTTTATAAATCGGCTTATTCGGATCTATAAACCAGATTAATGAGTTCACTTTAAACAAATCTAGTGCACTATCAAATAGCGTCTCTATGTCTTCAGAGGAATTGCTTTTTGTAAGCACTACATCGGGAACAAGAAAAAAATGATTTTTGGGTTTAATAAGTCGGTTCAAGAATGGAATGAACGGTATGATTTTTACAAGAAAAGAACCGTATCTACCTGGTAAGCTTATAATTCGCCAATGCACCTTTGAAAATTTTGCACATGCGATCATAACGCCTTTATCATTTTTTAGAACAAGGTATGGGCCTTTTTTGATGTGTGCTTCATGATAGAATTCATCCGATCCGTAAGCGTCTTTTATCTCGCCTGAAATCGCTTCCCAATCGTCTATAAGTGAAATGTTTTGATTCTTTTTTGGATTGATTCGACTGTATGTTCTTGAAACAATATCTGAATAATTTTCAAACCCAAACCGTTCACTAAATAAGCGGCTTCGATCATTATCATAATCGATATAGGCATAAAATGGAAATGATGGCTTGTTGGATATCAATCCCTGGAATACCTGAGAGATTTCTTTCTCAAGTTGAGAGGATTTTCGATTCGTTGAAAACTTTTTATTACTCAGGCTCTGAAACGACCTGCTAAAAGCAAAATACCGCAAATAATAGCTGGTCTCCCTTGCGCAAAAAGTAATGTTTGCTATCAAGCGATTGTTTCGCTCCAATGAAAAAGATAAAGGATGATCGGCTTCTTTAATACGCTCTTCGATATCTAAATGGACATATTTCGCACCATTGGTGCCGAGCTCCAAACCAGATAATAATTCAAGTAAATTTTCGGATATTGTATCGGAGGAAACCAGCTTCATAAAACTGATAATTCTAACTAATCAGCTTTTAATACGCTAATGTCTTTAACCGCGTAGGCTATTTTCAGTGCCTCTACTTCCTGAAGAGCCTTACGAACAGAAAAGAGTAACCCCGAAGGAGCATCTCCGTCAGCCTTTATGCATGTAATCACAGCCTCTATTGGGGCATTCATTCTGGCTGGCTTGGAGTCAAACTTGTCTGTTTTCCATGAGCCAACGACATTTGCATCATATAGACCATCAGGAATAGGATTAGTAAGTACATTATCTAATGATAATGCGAAGCCACTTTCAAAAGCGGCAGCTCTACTTGTGTTTCTTGGTTTACCAATATAAATAAAGTCAATCTCAGATCTTTGCTTGTATGGTGTTAAATCTTCTGTTTCGGTCCCATCAGGAGCAAGATACTGAACAGTAGGATCTGTTTCCTTGGTGGTAGTAGCAACCATAAAAAAGAAGAGTAACATAAATACAATGTCCGGCAATGATGCTGTATTCATTGCGGGTGCCGATCGTTCTTCTACTTTTTTAAACTTAGACATGTTTTAGTTTTTCGGTTCTACTTCAATAATTTTTCCAGGATACAAGACCTTAATCAAATCGAGTTTCGGTTTGTCCTCTAAATTATTATCAGGATTTTGATTGTATCTAAACCTCATGTGGGTATAAGACTCATTAAAAATCTCCTTAGATTTTTTATTTCTTAAGACATTCAAGGCCTCCTCAATTTCATTGTGGATTTTTGTATAGATTGAATATCTTGTGTCTTTTTGAACAACAATTTTGATATGTGCTTGCTTATCTATTTCTCTTAGCTCAGTTAAACCCGTTTCTCTAGATAACAATTGAATGGCCTCTCTTTTCTTACTCCATTCTTCTTGGGCTGAAACCAGATAATCATATTTGATTTTATCCGCAACTTCATCTATATCTTCAATTTGCTTTTCCAATTTTAAATACTCAACGTCACACATTGCTAATGTCGCTGTAGAATACAATGGGTAATTGGATTTTAGATCATTTTCTTTCTCGTTAAATGTGTAGAATAACTGAATAATATCTGAAATTCCATCCGGCTCAGGATAAAAATCCCTCACTTTTAATTCATTTGCACTATTGGCCTCAATTTTAAGAATATTCCTTTCCTCGATTTCAATATCTTCAGGTGGGTTTTCAACTTTTTTCGGGATATCTCGAATATAGGCCGTGTCCTTTTCCATTGTTGTTGTTACAAGAAAGAACAACAAGAGAAGAAAGGCAATGTCTGCCATTGACCCCGCATTAATTTCAGGAATATCTCTTTTAGCCATAATTCTTATTTTCTATATCGCCCCATTAATGGACCCAAAACAATGGCCATAACCCCTATTAGCAAACAAATCCCTATAGTATAAATCCCAGCTGTAGTAACGGCAATTGTATTTGCCCCTAAATTAACTTTTTCTGGATCCAATTGAAGAGTTTGTACCGTATCTGCAGAACCGACAAGGTATAACACTAAAAAAACCGAAGCACTAACGAGAAGACCTAGTATAGAAAGTCCTGTCTGTTTTGGCCTAATTATCAATTGGTAAATAAAAAACCCAATTACCGTAATTAGCGCAGCGCCTATGAGGAAATTGACATAATCCAGTGCTGAAAAGCTTGCCGGAGAATCCTTAACAAAAGCGTTGATTATTTCTAATTCTTCACCTGACTCTGGGTACTCCGCAGCTACAAGCCATACGCAGAGAGAAACCCCTAGGAATCCAAGAACAAACTTGGAAACATTTAGTATTTGATTAACATTATCTTTCATAAAGAATAGATTAAATTATTTGGTAACCTTATTCGCCAACATCATATCGATCAAGGAGATAGAAGCTTCCTCCATTTCATTAACAATTCCATCAACTTTACTCGTAATGTAATTGTAAAATATTTGAAGAATAATCGCTGATATCAAACCAAAAACGGTTGTCAAAAGCGATACCTGAATACCACCCGCAACTGTAATTGGAGAAACTTGACCATCTTCAACGATCTGCTCGAAGGCCTGTATCATTCCGATTACCGTTCCAAGGAACCCAAGCATTGGAGACAATGCAATAAACAACTGTAACCAAGTCATTCCTTTTTCTAATAAGCCATTTTGAACACCACCATATGAAATGATCGACTTTTCAACAACATCTACTCCCTCATCAGCCCGAGATAGACCTTGGTAATAAATGGAAGCTATTGGACCTCGTGTATTTCGAGCCACTTCAAGCGCAGCCTCTACTCCTCCACTTTTCAAAGCGTCTTCGATACTTTGTTTGAATTTCTTTGTATCTATGGTAGAAAGATTCAGATATACAACTCTTTCTATCGATAAAGCCATACCAATAATTAAACATAATAGTACTGGTGTCATCCATAATGGATCCCCCTGAATGAACTTCTGCTTCAGTTTCTGAGAAAACGAAAGGTCTTCTTTTTTCTCTTCTTTCTTTGCACCTTCAGTTGTATTCAAACTTCCATCCTTTGCAGCTTCTGAAACGCCAGCATCACCTGTTGCTACCGTGTTTTCTACCCCTGCAAGACCACTTGCGTCTTCTTGCGCGGAAAGGTTAAATGTGAGCCCTAAAGTCAGTACGAATAGGAAAGCGAATGATTTGATCATATTTTTCATAATTGATAAATTGATGTTCTTTGTTTATTTATTAAGTGTCAAAAATAATGTTTTTTTGCTTTTACGCAATTTTTAATCAAGTATAATGCGAACTTGACCGAAACTAAAAGGAATTTGCGGAGAGAGGGAGATTCGAACTCCCGGTACCTTTCGGTACACATCCTTTCCAAGGATGCACGATAGACCACTCTGACACCTCTCCAACAATAAGGACCGCGAAGATAAAAATTTCTCGGAATCTCAAGGAATGATTTAGCTCATAAGACCAAAAATAAATAAGCCTAATGAAAAATAGATAAACAAACCAACAACATCATTTAAGGTTGTTATAAAGGGTCCTGTTGCCAAAGCAGGATCAATCTTGTATTTATTGAGCACTAAAGGAATTAATGTTCCAAAGATTGCAGCAACGACAATTACGGTAAACAACGAGATACTTACCACCAATCCCAAATCAAAACCTCCAAAAATAGTCCCAATAAACAATATAATGAGCGAGAGTAATACTCCATTTAAAACACCCACGAGTGTTTCTTTCCAAATTTTTCCCAAAATCCCACCAAGATTTTGGTCGCCCCTAGCCAATGACTGAACGACAATTGCCGAAGATTGTACGCCAACATTCCCCCCCATGGCGGTGATTAGCGGAATAAAAAAGGCCAATTCCGGGTGTTCAAAAATACTAAGCTCAAATCCAGCAATTACTTGGGCACCCAAAATCCCGCCTGCCAAACCAATAATCAACCAAGGTAGCCGGGCTCTTGAAACTTGCCAAATACTTGCATCGGATTGCATCGGATCAGAAATACCTGTAGCAAGCTGAAAATCTTTATCTGCTTCCTCTTTTAAATAATCGACAACATCATCAATGGTGATTCGTCCGACAAGTTTATTTTGATAGTCCACAACTGGTACAGAAACCAAGTCGTATTTCTCCATTACATTGGAAACATGGTCAGATGGATCCGATGTTTTAACAGAGACAATGTTTTTTGAATTATATAATTCAGCAATTTTAGTAGAGGAATTTGCAATAAGTAGTCGTTTTAACGATAAAACCCCGAGCAAATGTTCTGCCTCATCAATCACGAATATATTGATCACACGTTCGACGTCTTCAGCTTGCTTGCGAAGCTGCATAATGGCTCTGTTTACAGGCCAATTGAGCTGAACGACCAAAAACTCTTTCTGCATCATCCCCCCAGCAGAATCTTCATCATAATTTAAAAGATCGACAATATCTTCTACCGCCTCATCATCATCCATTTGAGAGATGACCTCTTGAATTTTATCATCAGAAAAATCCCCCAATATATCAGCGGCATCATCTGAATCCAAATTCTCAATTTGATCTGCAATTTCTTTCGTGCTCAAGGAATCAATCAGCCTGTCTCTGTTTTCCTCCTGGAGGTCCATAAGAATGTCTGCCTGAATTTCCTCTTCTCCTAAATAATAAACATATTTGGCGTTTTTACTAGAAAGTTGATCCAATACGTCTGCAATGTCAGCGTGATGCAATTCAAAGACATTTTCCTTGATCCATTGGTCGTCCTTTGCCTCTATTTTAGAGTTCAAGACTTCAATAAATTCTTTGGTCAACTGAAATTGCATAATGATCTAATTTCTCTTACAGTTTAATTTAGTCGTGGCACAACCCTTGGATTTCATGGAACGTATCATGAACAGTTATCATTTGTTTGAGCAACTTTTTGTCGTTGGAATTCTTTCTAACACTTTTATGTAGAACCCCACATTGCTTTTCCAATCTTGCCATAGCACTTAAAATTTCGGGACTCATTAACGGGGAAGGAACTTCTGACGCTTTCAATAAAATTGCTTTCGCAAACAATTCTGAGCTTCTTGTCCTCAAGGGCTTGAAGTCATTTTTTTCTGCCGGGTGAAATGTTTGAGCCAAAACCTTATGGAACTGCATTAAAGATGGCCAGTGTTCTTTTTCTATAGTAAGAAGTAATGGGTCTTTGATTGCCGCATTGTATTTTTCCGCAACTACAGACCAATCAAGAATGGACCAAATAGCGCCCAAATAATCCCCTCTTTTATTCTGATATTTTAAATAATAAGCATGCTCCCAAACATCAATTCCAAGAATAGGTATTCCGCGAACTTCCGAAACATCCATGATTGGATTGTCCTGGTTTGGACTGCTCGTTACTGCAAGCTTTTTCTGAGGAGTAACCACTAACCAAGCCCAGCCAGATCCAAATCGCGTTGCTGCCGCTTTATTCAATTTCATTTTTAATTCCTCTAGGCTTCCAAACTCATTTACGATTTCAGTGTAAAGTTTAGATTTGCTTGTTTTAAGGACTTGTTCATCAGTTGACTTGACTTTTGACGGATTCAGCAATTCCCAAAAAAGAGTATGGTTATAATGTCCTCCTGAGTTGTTGCGAACAGCTTTCGAACGATAGCTTGCATACAGCATAAGGTCTACAAGTGATTTTTTCTCTAGAGCTTCTTCTTTCACCGCCTTATTCAATTTGTTCACATACCCCTGATGGTGTTTAGAGTGATGGATCTCCATGGTTTTAGAATCAATAACTCCGTAGGCATCATATGCATGTGAGAGAGCAGGCAAGCTAAATGATTGAGCATACGTGCCGCTTAGCGTTAATAAGAAAAATAAAAGTGATAGTGATTTCATAAATTCGATTTCAACAAAGTTAATCGATAAAAGGTAAAGTACGCCCTATATCAAATTCAGATTTAAAACAAATTATATCCCTTGTAAATCTACCTGCCTCATTCCACAAAAGAACTTCAATACCCGCTCTCCTA
>DAIPZI010000020.1:12143-15293 GCA_036782275.1 Crocinitomicaceae bacterium | reverse complement strand
CCAAGTGCCATTTTAAGATCACTAAAATCAAGACTTCGGAAAGCTTCTTGATTCAATAGACCAACGAAAAGGGTGTTGACTCCAGTAATGAAAGTAAATGGATTTTTCTTTAGGTCCTTACAGAACCCTTTCATATCTCTTGGATTCGTAATTAAAATGTTCTTTGCACCGTATCTAAAGAACACGACGCAGTTTGCGGTTAACGCAAAGATATGATACATAGGAAGGGCCGTAATTATGGTCTCTTGCCCATCTTCAAACTTATGACCAATCCAGGCCTCAACCTGCTGAACATTGGCACAAATGTTTCCATGAGATAGAGTCGCACCTTTTGATACTCCCGTTGTCCCTCCGGTATATTGAAGGAATGCCTGGTCGTCTTTACCTATAGCAACAGCTGCACCTTTTTTCCCTTTACAATCTTTAAATATTTGTTTTAATGGGGTGGTGTCGTTTAGTGTAAACGGCGGCACCATTTTTTTAACCTTTCGTACTACAAAATTTGTAATGGCTCCCTTTAATCCACCAAGCATGTCGCCGATGGTCGTTGTAATAACCGTTTCTATTTCGGTTTCGTTAAGGATTTGTTCAAGGTTGTGTGCGAAATTTTCCAAGATAATGATGGCCTTAGCACCAGAGTCTTTATACTGATGACGCATCTCTTCTGCCGTATAAAGGGGGTTCGTGTTGACAATGACCAGACCCGCTTTCAAGCATGCAAAAATGGTAATAGGAAACTGAAGAAGGTTGGGCATTTGAAGGGCAATTCTATCCCCTTTTTTTAGATTGGTGTTGTTTTGAAGGTGCCAAACAAGCGCATCTACATGGGCCGACACTTCGTTAAAGCTTATTTCAACATCCATGTTTTTATAGGCAATTTTGTCGCCAAAGTTCTTTACAGATTGATCGAAAATTTCAACAAGGTTGTTGTATCTGTTAAGCTCAATTGTTTGTGGAACTTCTGAAGGGTAGGATTTGAACCATGGAAAATCACTCATAATTTTATTTTTGATTATTGTAAAGTCTCTTTTAATCCATTTAAAATGGAATATTAAATATACATAAAATTCATAATTATGCTTTTTAAAAGCTTAAATCAGTCAAATGGAATGATCTTGTATGAATGTGAATAATGAAAAAGGGATGAGCTCTTTGCTTTTTAAATCATTAAGCGTAGTTTTGACACTATGGAAAGCTCTGTTAAAATGTATTTTATGAAAAAAATGACGGTGATCGTTGTCTTATGCCTTGCCTTTTCTAGCTGGTCTCAGGTGCAGAATGTTTATGACGATTTTGAAGGTAACGGCGATATTTCCACATGGTTTGGTGATGATTGCAATATGGACCTTTCATTTTCAAATCCGAATATTCAGGGGCTCAATTTGTCTTCAACAGTTTTAAAGTACACAGATGTTGGTGGACAATATGCGAATATTCGTTTTGATGTGAATGAAAATTTTGACTTATCTACAAATCACACGTTTACACTGAAAATTTATATACCATCAGGAGGACTTTCGGGGAATCAAAACAACCAAATATCACTTAAATTACAGGATGGCACCCAAGGAGCTCCATGGGAAACACAATCTGAGATTATAAAAAACGTAGTGCTTGATCAATGGCAAGAGGTATCATTTGACTTCTTAAATGATCCATTCATCAATTTCAATGGAGGTTCTCCAGACCCTGTTCTGAGAACTGACTTTAATAGAGTTGTGCTACAAGTGAACGGGGAAAACAACAATGATATTGTCACAGCTTATATTGATGATGTGAATTACGATGGAAGTGTGGGAACTTGTTCAATATTCAATAATTTGGTTTGGTCCGATGAATTTGATGGGACTGGAGCAATTGATAATTCAAAATGGTTTCACCAAACCTATATACCAAATGGTTGGGGATGGTATAACGGAGAGCTTCAGCATTATACAGACCGTGAGGACAACGCTTATGTCCAAAACGGATATCTACATATCGTAGCAAAAGATGAGACATATACAGATCCTGTGCAGGGAATCACTAAAGAATATACCTCGGCCCGACTCAACTCTAAATTCGCATTTACCCACGGACGTGTTGAAGCTCGCGCCAAACTTCCCCAAGGTGTTGGTACTTGGCCAGCGATTTGGATGTTAGGTAAAAATATAAATGAAACTGGAGCGTATTGGCAAACACAAGGCTATGGAACAACGGGGTGGCCTGAGTGCGGCGAAATTGATATCATGGAGCACTGGGGCTCCAATCAAAACTTCGTTCAGAGCGCACTTCATACACCATCTTCATTTGGAGCAACCGTAAATCATGGGGGATTAATGGCGACAGATGTTTCAAATACATTCCATGTTTATGCCATGGAGTGGACGACTGATGAAATTACGTTTAGTCTCGATGGAGTGCCTTATTATACTTACAACCCTTCACCTCAAAACATGAGCACGTGGCCGTACGTAGCAGACCAGTATATCTTATTAAATGTGGCGATTCAAAACTCAATCGACCCTGCTTTTACAGATAGCGAAATGGTACTTGATTACATTAGGGTTTATCAGCAGGGGACAAGTTCAACAGTAGATGAGCAAAACGCATGTGATTCTTACACTTGGATTGATGGAAATACATATACATCGAGCAATACTTCAGCAACATATAATTTACCGAATGTAGACGGTTGTGATTCCACCATTCAATTAGACCTTACCATAAACAATTCATTTTCAGGAATAGATACTTACTCTTCATGTGATAACTATACGTGGATTGATGGGAACACATACACCAGCAATAATAATTCAGCAACGGTACAATACACAAGCGTTTACGGTTGCGATTCCACGATTACATTGGATTTAGTAATAAATCAAAGCACAAGCTCTTCTCTCACAGAAACAGCAATCGATTCCTATACCTTAAATGGAGTTACTTATGATAGCTCTGGAATCTATTCACAAACGATAAACAACAGTGTAGGCTGTGATAGCACAATTACTCTTAACCTCACCATTGAAAGTAGTGTGGGTCTAACCGAAGAAGCAGAAAACGTAACAGTGCATCCAAACCCTACGACTAATATAATAACAGTATCTGTGTCATCAGAATTGCTTGGAGCTAATGCAACAATAACTGACGCAACTGGAAAAAAGATGT
>DAIPZI010000020.1:0-12043 GCA_036782275.1 Crocinitomicaceae bacterium | reverse complement strand
TTTTTATTCATGTGATACCCAGGAAGTATTCCGTGATATTTTTCCCTGAGTTCAAGTGTTTCAATAGGATCGCATTTTAAATTGATAAAATTAAAATCAACGGTGTTTGCGAGTGCAAAAATCTTGTTCTTTTTCTTGAATACCAGGGTGTTTTTATCAAAGGGAAATGTTTCCTCTACCTCCTCAAGCGAGATACAATAATCATAAAATTCTGCAAAAATCAACCTAGTGAATGGCGGGAGCGATGTCTTTGTTTCCTAAATCATAAAGCATTTTGGTGTGCTCTTTTAATGCGCCAATAAAGGTAGCGTAAGAATGATAAGGCACCTCAAATTCTTCTGCAGTAGATTTTACTATTTCAGAAATTTTACGGTAATGTATGTGACAAATGTTAGGGAACAAGTGGTGCTCTACTTGGTAATTTAACCCACCTACATACCAAGAAAAAAGTCTTGATTCATGTGCGAAGTTTGCTGTATTATACATTTGGCTCACTGCCCAATCCGCTTCAATATCTCCAGATTTATCTGGCATGGGGTAGTTTGATGTTGGAACTACGTGAGCAGGTTGAAAGATAATTCCTAGGATGAATCCGCAGATAAATTGCATAAGTATATATCCGGTAAGCGTAATGTACCATGAAGCCGGAGACAACCAAAAAGGGAGAGCGATAAAAATTGCGGCGTATAAAAGTTTATTTACTATGATGTTTCGTATGTGCTTTTTAAAGGTAAGGCCTTGTGTTTTTAAAAGGTCCATTTTCTTGTATCGCATGGCTTGAGTATAATCCTTACTGACAAACCACATCATCGTCATTAATCCATAAAAAAAGTATGCATAAATGTGCTGAAATCTATGAATTTTGTGTCGTTTTGTGTGAGGGGAAAAACGCAATATGAATGGGGGAGGCGCAATATCCTCATCTAAGTTTGTAACGTTTGTGTAGGTGTGGTGCAGAACGTTGTGCTGTATTCTCCAATTGGATGGATTTCCCGCCAAAAGAATGAGAATCTGACCAATAAAGGTATTGACAGCAGGATTTTTAGAATAGGCACCGTGGTTGGCATCATGCATCACCGAGAGCCCACAACCGGCCATTCCAAACCCCATCAAAGCCCACAAGCCTATGACAGCCCATGATTGAATACCAAGAGTTAGGATTAAAACAAAAGGAATAACGTACATGGAAACCATACAAATGGTCTTAAAAACCATGGCGGAATTCGCATGCCTTGAAATGTTTTTATCTTTGAAATATCCGTTGACGCGTTTACGCAAAACTTTGTAAAACTCAACGTTTTTGCCTTGAACGAAATTTACTGACGAGAAACCTTTTTCACCTACCATAATGCAAATGTAACCATTAGTATATGGAATTGTTCACTTATCCAATTTAATTTTAAACCGTCTGAAGTTCAAATAATTTTTTGTAGACGCCTTTTTGTTTAATTAGGTCGTGATGATTTCCTCTTTCTACGATCTTTCCATTAGAGAGAACCAAGATCATGTCTGCATTTTTAATTGTGCTTAACCTGTGCGCAATAATGATACAGGTCCTTTTTTTCATAACATGATCTAAGGCCTGCTGCACGAGCTTTTCTGATTCAAGATCCAGGGCAGAAGTGGCCTCATCGAGAATTAATATTTCAGGGTTTTTGTAAATCGCTCTTGCAATACTGATTCGTTGTTTTTGCCCGCCAGATAGCTTATTTCCTCGTTCGCCAATTACCGCTGAATAGTTCTCCTCGAATTTTGAAATAAAGTCGTGTGCATTTGCGGTTTTTGCTGCTTCAATAACTTTTTCCATATCTGGGTCTTCTTCTCCAAATGCGATGTTTGCAGCAATACTTGTATTGAAAAGAATCGCGTCCTGCGAGACCAAGCTAATTAATGATCTTAGCTGACCAAGGTATAAAGACGCAATGTCTTTTCCATCGATTTCGATGGTTCCATTCGATGCATTGTAAAATCTTGGAATGAGATTTATTAATGTTGTTTTTCCACTTCCCGACTCGCCGACTAAGGCGATGTTTTGACCTTTTTGAATTGTGAAGTCGATTTGCTTGAGGACCGCTGTATCGTTGTACTTGAAAGATACGTCTTTGAATTTTATTTCATCATTAAAACGATCAATCGAAATAGGAGACTGTATTTCAGTAACCACTTCATCAAGGTTGAGCACCTCATTGATTCGATCTTGAGACGCCCGAGACTTAATCATGTTCGAGATGTTTTTCGAGATGTTTTGAATTGGCCTTAGGAGCTGAGAAAAAACAATGACAAAAGTCAAGAACACCTCCCCAGAAAATGCGTTGCTGGGATCATCAAGGATCAATTTGCCGCCAAACCAAACTAAACTAAGCATTACAAAAGCTCCAATGGTTTCATTTAACAAAGGAGACAAATCTTTTTTTCTGAAGGTTCGGGTAATGAGTCTTTGATGTTGCAGGTTCGTGCGTTTGAACCGGTTCACTATAAATGAAACGGCATTAAACGCCTTTATGATTCTAATTCCATCAATGCCTTCATCCATAGAAGAATAAAGTCGGCTTGTTTGCTCTTGGCTCTTTTTCGCCGTTCGCTTTAAGCTTTTTCCGATCAGAGAAATCACCAGTGCAGATATGGGCAATAGAAAAAAGGAAATAAGAGAAAGCTGAGGGCTTAAATAAATTAAAGTCGCGACGTTTATTACAACTGCAAAGGGTTCTCTGAATAAGAGCTCCAATAAACAGACAACCGCGATTTCGATTTCATTCACATCGCTATTCATTCTCGCCATTAAATCCCCTTTCCTTTCATTCGAGTAATACGACAAGGGCAGGTTCATGGCTTTATGAAAAAGCGAGTCTCTTACATCACGAACAACGGTCATTCGTAGCTCAGATTGAAACCAAACGGCACCATATCTAAATAAGTTCTTTAAAAAAAAGGCAATCATGACCGAAACACAAACAAAGAATAAGGCATCGAGCGGATTGTTTTTCACCATTGTTGACATGGTGTAATTGTAATAATCCTTAGCGTATATAAAAAGGTCAGAAAACCCCCATTCAAATTGTGGTTTTGGAGTAACATCGATACTGCTAGGGTCTCTAAAAATTAATTGTAAGACAGGGATAAACAGCACGAGCGAGAGCAGGTTGAAAATGACAAAAAGGAGATTGCTTAAAACAACCATTATCGTCAAGAACTTGTACTTCAGCGTGTAGTGTAATATTTCAAGGTATGATTTCATCATTGGTGCAAAGATACATTTTTAGTTTTCGCTCAATGGTATCATAGTATTCTTAAATTTGTATTATGGGATCAATACGTCAGGGTAAAATAGAATCAGTAATTCAAAGTGAGCTTGCTAGCTTTTTTCAGAAAAACAGCTCAATTTGTTTGGGGGCAATGGTTACGGTAACCGTAGTAAGAGTTACAAGTGATTTATCATTGGCGAGATGCTATTTAAGTATTTTTGGCGCAAAAGACAAAGCTGAGGTCTTTGAAAGTATAGAGCAAAACACAGGAAGAATTAGAGGAGACGTTGGGCGAAAATTAAAAAACCTAAGAAAAATACCGGCGCTCAAATTCTTTATTGATGACTCTCTTGATTATGCTTCTAAAATTGATCAGCTCCTAAAAAAATAGATATCAAAACCTCTTTTTATATCGCATACAAGTACTTACGTTCGCAAAAAAAGCGAAATGTAATTACAATAATTACGCGTATCGCTGTAATAGGTATTGCCGTAATAACTTGTGCTCTTGTGCTATTGCTTTCTGCATTTAATGGGATGGAAAAACTGATTGATCAAATTTACAGTGAATTTGATGCTTCCATTACCATAACTCCAAAGAAAGGCAAAACCTTTTCTGAAACCGAAATAAACTGGAATGCACTTTCTTCTATAAATGGAGTCAAAACGATAGCCAAGGGAAGAGAAGAGCTAATTGTATTGGAATATGGTCAACCTATTGAAGAGCAAAAAGATTACCGGATTAAACGAACCAATGCCAAACTTTATGCAGTAGATGATGCGTTTTTGGAGCTAACAGATTTGCCCAATCATCACAAAGGAGGAAAGCCCAGTCTACATAATTCACAGCGCCCTGTGGGCATAATGGGTATTGCATTAATCAATAAGCTTGAAGCCTCAATCAATTCAGAGTTCACCATATTTCTACCCAAGAAAAATATTTCGGTTCGTGCAAAGCAACCATTTTTAAAAAAGAAAACACGTATATCGTCAGTACTTGTCTATCAAAATAAAGTGGTAAACGAAGAAACATTTCTTTGGCCGTTGAGTGACTTTAGAGCATTTATTAAGGACACGAATAGAACCATTTCTCACATATACGTAAGAGCCGAGCCGAACGCAAACCTTGACGATCTCAAAAAAAGCATTCAGCAAAAAGTGGGAGGTTCTTTTCAGGTAAAAACCTATTATGAAAAGAACGCACTCATATTCAAAACAAGTAAATCTGAAAAACTGATATTAACCTTGATCTTAATTTTCGTGTTTATTCTCGCTTGTTTTAATTTGGTGTCATCGATTACGATGATCTATATTGAGAAAAAGAATAATTTCCTTGCCCTGAGGAGTATGGGCATCACCCAAAAGGGGATTTTTCAAATTTTCTTTTTTCAAGGCATTATGATTTCTGCCATTGGCGCTTTACTTGGTGCATTGTTGGGTTATCTGATTTGTGCTTTACAAATGAAGTTTGAATGGATAAAAATTTCCGCGAATCAAGCTTACCCTATCGGATTTTCTTGGATTGACTTTGCTACGATTGTCGCTTCCGTAACCATTTTAACCGTTCTATTTACCTTTATTACGGTTAAATTATTGACTAGGAACGATTAAATGGTGCTTGAACCATAATTTTTTAATGTTTTCAATCGCTTTTAATTAAAATAAATGGGTTATATTTGCACCCAAATTCAAACAGGTATAAATGTCTAGTTTAAAAGGAAAAATTGCTCAAGTTATCGGCCCAGTTGTTGATGTTGCCTTTGAGAAAGAGGTAGAGCTCCCAAAAATTTACGATGCCCTAGAGGCATTTAAGTCAGATGGAACAAGAGTTGTTCTTGAAGTTCAAGCACACGTTGGAGAAAATTCTGTGCGTGCAATATCAATGGATTCAACAGATGGATTTACGCGTGGAATGGAGGTTGTTTCAACCGGAACTTCCATCAAGATGCCAACTGGTGAAAAAATTAAAGGAAGATTGTTTAACGTTGTTGGAGAAGCCATTGATGGAATCAATGAGGTGGAAAACAAGGACGGGCTTCCAATTCACAGAGATGCACCTAAATTCGAGGACCTTTCTACTGCCACAGAAATTTTATTTACAGGGATTAAGGTTATTGACTTGATCGAGCCATATGCGAAAGGTGGTAAAATTGGTTTGTTTGGAGGAGCAGGAGTTGGTAAAACAGTACTAATTCAAGAGCTTATTAATAACATTGCTAAGGGTCATGGTGGTCTTTCTGTTTTTGCCGGTGTTGGTGAAAGAACAAGAGAAGGAAATGATTTACTTAGAGAGATGCTTGAATCAGGCATTATCAAATACGGTGATGATTTCATCCATTCTATGGAAGAAGGTGGATGGGACCTAAATAAAATTGACCTAGAGCAGATGAAAGAATCAAAAGCGACTTTCGTTTTTGGTCAAATGAATGAGCCTCCAGGAGCAAGAGCAAGAGTAGCACTTTCAGGTCTTACCATTGCAGAATACTTTAGAGATGGGGACGGTGAAGGACAAGGAAAAGATATCCTATTCTTTGTTGACAATATATTTAGATTTACTCAAGCAGGTTCAGAGGTTTCTGCACTTCTTGGAAGAATGCCTTCGGCGGTTGGATACCAACCGACACTTGCTACCGAAATGGGAGCGATGCAGGAAAGAATTACTTCTACGAAAAGTGGATCAATTACTTCTGTTCAGGCGGTATATGTTCCTGCGGATGACCTTACGGATCCTGCGCCAGCGAATACATTTGCTCACCTTGATGCAACAACAGTATTGTCAAGAAAAATTGCGGAGTTAGGTATTTACCCGGCAGTTGATCCATTGGATTCAACCTCAAGAATTTTGACACCAGAAATCGTTGGAGACGAGCATTATGATTGTGCTCAACGAGTGAAGGTAACTCTTCAGCGTTACAAAGAGCTTCAGGATATTATTGCCATCTTGGGAATGGACGAGCTTTCTGAAGAAGACAAAATGATTGTCCACCGTGCTAGAAGGGTTCAACGTTATTTATCTCAGCCATTCCATGTTGCAGAGCAATTTACTGGCCTTCCAGGTGTTTTGGTTGACATTCAAGAAACAATTACTGCTTTTAACGATATCCTTGATGGAAAATACGATAAGTATCCAGAAGCTGCCTTTAACCTAAAAGGTGGTATTGAAGATGTTATTGCGGCAGGAGAAAAAATGCTTTCTGAGGCATAATCACTATGAAATTAGATATAATTACTCCGGAGTCAGGTATTTTTAGTGGAGAAGTAACAGCTGTTTCTCTTCCAGGTAAAGATGGAATTTTTCAGGTGCTTAATAATCACGCCCCGATCATCTCTGCCTTGTCTGAAGGAGTTCTTTCTATTGACCTAGAGAGCCCATTAAGTGAAGAACAAAAAAATGAGGCAATTCAAATCGAATCATCAGAAAAAATTTCTGTAAAGATTAAAGGTGGGATTGCCGAATTGACAAATAATAAGCTGATCGTTTTAGCAGAATAAATTAAGACTGTGAGAGATGTTTTGTTTCTCGACACCTCTTATATGTTAAGACATGTTAAGCCTTTTATTTTAAGGCGTGACACAAGAATGTTTACTTATCTTCGTTAAGCTTTACAATGAGTGATTTAAGTCATATCGATCTGAATAATGTTCCAGAACATGTAGCCATCATCATGGATGGTAATGGGCGATGGGCAAAAAGTCACGGAGAAGATCGCTTATTTGGCCATACTAAAGGGGTTGATGCAGTTCGCGAAACGCTAAAAACAGCAACTGAGTTAAAGGTAAAGTACCTCACGTTATACGCTTTTTCTACTGAAAACTGGAATCGCCCGCAAAAAGAAGTTGAAGGTTTGATGAATCTTTTGGTCCTTTCATTGTCAAATGAAATTGACGAAATGAATCAAAATGGAGTAAGACTTCAGGCCATAGGGAACATCGAGGGGTTACCTGAAAATTGTCAGAAAAGCTTGGAAGATGCGATTGAAAAAACCAAAACCAATAAAGACATTACCCTTGTTCTTGCCTTGAATTACAGTTCGAAATGGGAGATAACCGAAATGGTAAAAACCATTTCTAAGGATTTGATCCAAAATAATATAACAGAAAACGATATTACAGATGAGTTGATCTCTCAACATCTTACTACGAAGAACATTCCAGACCCAGAGCTATTGATTAGAACAAGTGGAGAACGAAGAGTAAGTAATTTTTTACTTTGGCAAATTGCCTATTCAGAATTTGTCTTTTTAGACATATTTTGGCCAGATTTTGGCAGAAAACAATTTGTTGGAGCTGTTTACGACTACCAAAATCGTGAAAGAAGATTCGGCATGGTATCAGAACAAATTAACATTACAGAATGAGAATATTAGGCGTATTTCTATTGTGCTTTATCTTTCCATTTTCAAGCACTGCTCAAATAGGGGGATCATTGTCAGCATTGGACTTTTCTTACCTAAGTCCGAAAGAATATGAACTTGGTCCTATTAAAATATATGGTGCCAATAACTATGATCATCAAGCCATTAAATTAATTGCAGGGTTAAGACAAGGCCTACCGATTACGCTTCCAAGTGAGCAAATAAATACCGCCATAAAAAATCTGTGGAACGAAGGTTTGTTTTCTGATATTGCGATTTACGCAGAAAAAGAAATTTCAGGCATTGTGTATTTAATTATTGAATTGAAGCCAAGACCAAAGCTATCAAGGTTCAAGTTTACGGGTGTTTCAAAAAGGGAAGCAGATAAAATCCGTGAAGAAATCTCTCTTTTTTCTGGAAAAACGATAACAGAAAACCTGGTGTTTCAAACAAGAAATCAAATTCGAGGCTTCTTTAGAGAAAAAGCATTTTATAATGTTAAAGTGGATATCGACAGAATAAAGGATACCGTAATTAATAATTCAGAACTTTTCGTAATAGCTGTTGATAAAGGGCAGAAAGTTGGGATAAAAGAGATAAACATCAACGGTGTCAGTGGTGTTCCAATGTGGAAATTAAAGCTGGCAATGAAAGACACAAAAAAGAAGTCAATACTTAGAATCTTTAAAAGGTCAAAATTTACACAGTCAAGTTATGAGACCGACAAAGAGGCTTTATTGGCTAAGTTTAATGCTGTCGGCTTGCGTGACGCGGAAATCGCATTTGATACCGTATATCAAATTGATGAAAAAAACTTGGCAATAGACCTTACAATTAATGAAGGGGGCAAGTATTATTTTGGAGACATTTCATGGACGGGTAATACCAAGTATCGATCTACATATTTGGACACAATACTTGGAATAAAAAGGGGTGATTTATACAACAAGTCCCTCTTGGAACAGCGTATTTTCGGGAATGGAGATGGCCGTGATATTTCATCGTTATACATGGATAGAGGATACCTGTTTTTTCAAATAATTCCGGTAGAGACCAATGTAACGGACAGGCACATCAATTATCAAGTTCGAATGCTTGAAGGAAAAGAAGCACGTATCGGGAGTGTTACTATTAGAGGAAATACCAAAACAAATGATTATGTCATTCTTCGTGAGGTGAGAACAAAGCCTGGAGATTTATTTAATAAGGCAGACATCATGAGAACCCAAAGAGAACTTGCTCAGCTGGGGTATTTTAATGAACAAGCATTTCAAGTAAATCCTCTTCCAAACCCTGCAAAAGGAACGGTTGATATTGAATATGTTGTTGAAGAGAAATCATCAGATCAAATCGAATTGTCTGGAGGTTATGGAGGTGCAGGCCCAACTACAAGTGGAAGGATTATCGGTACTTTGGGACTTACATTTAATAATTTTTCAACTAAAAACTTCTTTAAAAAAGAAGCTTGGAGCCCACTTCCTGGAGGAGATGGACAAAGGCTTTCAATTAGAGCCCAATCAAACGGTCGTTTTTATCAAGGCTATAATTTTTCATTTACAGAGCCTTGGCTAGGCGGCAAAAAACCGAATTCATTATCGTTTTGGATAAACAATACAGCATTAAGTTCGAATGGTTTATTAAGGACCAACCCAGACTATAATGGCCTATCAATAACAGGAACAGGAATCGGGCTGGGCAGAAGAAAAAAATGGCCTGATGATTATTTTACTGCCTATTATGAATTGAGTTATCAGTATTATGATGTGGTTAATGATTTTCGATTTCCGTTGTTTACACAAGGGTATGCAAACGACATTGCTTTTAAATACGTACTTCAACGAAGCTCGGTAAGTGCACCCATTTACCCACAAAGTGGTTCAAATTTTAAATTCACCGCAAAAGCAACACTGCCGTATTCATTGTTTACGGATGTTGATTATTCTACTGCCACGAATCAAGAGCGATTTAAATACCTTGAGTATTATCGATTCCGTTTTACGGGAGAATGGTACGTGCCTCTTTCGCCAAATAAAAAGCTCGTTCTGATGCCAAGAATCGGTTTCAGTTATATTGGAGCATACAATAATGACAAAGGGGTGACACCGTTTGATCGATATTCTATGGGAGGAAGTGGACTTTCCGGAGTAAATCAGCTTGGCGGACGGGAGATTATTGCTTTAAGAGGTTATGAAGACCAATATGTGTCATCTGCTGGAGGCGACCCTATTATTGCCAAGTACACACTAGAACTCCGATATCCCATTTCACTAAATCCATCAGCTACATTTTACGCTCTTACTTTTGTGGAGGCAGGAAATACATATCCGACATTTGAAAGCTTCAACCCGTTTAATGTGAAAAGATCTGCAGGAGTTGGGATACGGGTATTTCTTCCGATGTTTGGAATGCTTGGTCTTGATTATGGGCTTGGTTTTGACAAACTCGATTCCTGGGCAGACGGGTTCGGTAATGCAACGGATCAATCAATTGATCAAAGAGGCTTTTACCCTAAACTTAGCTTTACCATTGGAATGAATTTAGGAGAGCTTTAACATCCTTGGTTTTAGCCTTGGTTTTATTTTGAAATAGGCTCTTTTTTTCATATTTTTCGTATCTAAACATTCCTACACCAATGAAACTAAATTCACTATTAGCATTGATCATGGCGACACTAAGTAGCGCTTCTTGGTCGCAACAGTATATAATTTCAGCAACTTACATGAATACTACACCTCAAGTTACGCTTGCGAGTGTTGCAAATTTACCACTTGAATACGATGTTGAAACATACAAGATTATTTATAATACGATTGATGCATTAGGCAATCCAACAATTGCTTCTGGGGCATTTTGTATACCTATTTCAGAGGATTGTTCAAACTTTCCCATGGCGGTATATGAGCACGGAACAAGTTTAAGGAAAGTAGATGTTCCCTCTTATGATGTGCAAGAAGCTTACATTGGAAAGATATTCTCATCAGGGGGATATAATGTGATTATGCCTGATTATATTGGAATGGGAGAGAGTCCAGGACTTCATCCATATTGTCACGGGGAATCTGAGGCAACGGCAACTTTAGATATGATTCGCGCAGTTAGAGAAGGGGAAACTTTAGGTTTAATTCCTGGCATGACCCAAGACAATGGGGAGTTGTTTCTTACGGGATATTCTCAAGGAGGACATGCTGCAATGGCCACTCACAAATATGTTGAAGACAACAACTTATTATCTGAATTCAATATTTTAGCCTCAGCGCCTTGTTCAGGGCCTTATGAAATCACAGGGGCAATGGCAGATACCATATTAGCGGCATCATACTCGAACCCCGGTTATATCGTGTATTTAATGGCTTCTTATCAATCGGTGTACGGAAACCTCTACAATACGTATTCAGATATTTTGCGCTCACCATATGACCAAATTGTAGTGCCTTATTTTAATGGAGACAATACTACCTTGGGAATGGGGAGTCTCAATAATCAATTGCCCACAATCATTCAGGAGCTTGTTGTTGATTCTGTACTTCAAAACTTCCTGAATTCAGCCTCTGATTTTTCACACCCTTTGTGGCAAGCCATGTCTGACAATGACAATCATGATTGGACCCCTGAACGGCCCGTAAGAATGTATTATTGTACAGGAGATGAGCAGGTTTCTTTTCAAAACGCCTTGGCGGCAGAAGCAACAATGCAAGGTAATGGAGCCGACAATGTAGAGGCTATATATATGGGTGATGGGATGCACAATGAGTGTGTTTTACCTTCTTTGTCTGATGTCTATTATTGGTTTGATACGATAAGAACTCCTTGTAATACAAATGGATTAGAGGTCGTGAAGCTTGATGGTGTTGAAATATTTCCAAATCCAGTTATTGACGAATTGGAAATTCAAATAGTAAGTCCAGGAAAAAATCAAATCATCATATCAGATGGTTTTGGTAAACAAGTTGAGTACATTCAAAATGTTCAAAACAGCATCAAGATCTCTATGTCAGATTACGATTCAGGCTGTTATTTTATAGAAGTTAGAATGAAAGATAAATCTGTCATACAGAAGGTAATCAAAGAATAAAATCATCTCTTTGCTTTCTCTCGTTTTGGATTTGATTTAATCAAAGAACTTTACATATGGGTTATAGGTGCAGGTTCTAACCACTTCTTAACTCGAGAAGCATTCTGATCTGCCTCTTTAATTGTTTTTTTTAAATCATTGACGGCGCCACAATCATTTATTTTATCTAGGTTTAAAGCATCAAAGCCGTAATTTTCACCACAATAAAGACCAATTTTTTCAAAATTATTGACTTTTTCTTGAAGGAGGGCTTTATTGGCGCCTAATTCTTTGTCAGACTTGTCCTCAATAAAACTTAATATGTCTTGAAGTAAAATATCAAGGCCTTCTACACAATCACAATCACTTTTCAAACCTTCTTCTTTTATGTCTTC
>DAIPZI010000019.1:14457-15812 GCA_036782275.1 Crocinitomicaceae bacterium | reverse complement strand
AACAAAAGTTTTGGTTATTCATGGTGTAGGAGAGGGGAGGTTGAAGGGAGAGCTCGCCACTTTGTTATACAAAAGTGATGGATACGTCATGCAGGATGCTAATTTTAGTCCGAACGGTGTAGGTGCTTCCTACATTGAAATTACAATTTCGAAAGCTCAGCCAATTTAATTTTATAGATGTAAGAAGCTTTTCTTAGCCAAAAGCTCATCTTCAGACTCGCGATAATCAGGGTCGTCCACACAACAATCAACAGGGCATACAGCAGCACATTGAGGTTCATCATGAAAACCAACACATTCCGTGCATTTATCGTGTGCAATGTAATAGACATCCATATCAACAGGTTCTTGTGCTTGATCCGCTTCAAGGTCGTCTCCATTTAATGTTGTAATCATGCCTTTGAGAGTAGTTCCATCTGAATATTTCCATTCAGCTCCTCCTTCATATATAGCGTTATTAGGGCATTCGGGCTCACAAGCTCCACAATTTATACATTCATCAGTAATAATAATTGCCATAGCAAACAAATTTTTTACAAATATAGAAACGGATTTTGGAATCTTTTGTTCAAATTACAAAAAAGATGCTTCTATATTTGTGGCGTGGAAAAAGAAAAAATAGAATTTGCATTAAGTCGACTTGGAAAGTTGATGACTCACTTTGGAAAATCAAATGATTGGACAGGTTTTGATTTGGGTATTACAGAAGAAGAACACTCAAGCTTTAATGAACTAATTGTTAGACAAAAACACTACAATGGTTGGTTCACAGCAGACATGGTTCGTAAATCTCTTCTCAGTCTTGGGGGGTTATTGACTGAAAACCAACTTAGGGATTGGACCGCCGAATACGATTATCAGTCAGAAGCGAAAACAGTCGCAGTGATTATGGCAGGAAATATTCCATTGGTCGGATTTCATGATTTTCTTTGTGTTTTGATGTCTGGAAACAAGGTTTTAGCCAAGCTTAGCTCTGAAGATAAATATTTACTCCCGGCTCTGGCCGAATTTTTATATGTTTTTGAGCCGGAGCTTAAGGAAAGAATAGCATTTTCTGAGGGTAAAATTTCTGATTTTGATGCTGTTATTGCTACGGGAAGTGATTCCGGTTCTGCATATTTTGAACAATATTTTTCTTCCTATCCTCACATATTTAGATCAAATAGAACTTCTGTTGCTATCCTTAACGGAAGTGAAACCACTAAAGACATTGAGCTGTTAGCAGAGGATATTTTTAATTATTATGGAAGAGGGTGTAGAAATGTATCCCATTTATTAGTACCTCGAGGCTATGATATCAATAAGGTTTTTGAGGGGATTGTTGTGATGGGAGATGTTGTACATAATAAGAAATA
>DAIPZI010000019.1:0-14357 GCA_036782275.1 Crocinitomicaceae bacterium | reverse complement strand
TCACTCAATGATTATGCAGATGGTGTTGATACACTAAAATGGTTAAATCAGTTAAAATAGCTTTCGCAAACTGATATTTGTCTAAATTTGCAGGCCATGCCTTTATTTAGCAGAAACATGATTTTATATAAGACTACAGAAGAAATAGCCATCATGCGTGATGCAGCTCAAGTTGTAAGTAGAACCTTGGGTTTGGTTGCGAAGCATATGAAAGAAGGGGTCACACCAAAGGAGCTTGATAAAATGGCGCACGATTATATTCTTTCACAAGATGCTACTCCTGGTTTTTTAGGTTTGTATGGTTGTCCGAGTACCTTACTGATTTCAGTAAATGAGATGGTTGTTCATGGCTTGCCAACAGACAAACCATTGGAAGAAGGAGATGTGGTTTCTGTGGATTGTGGTGCTGTGTATAAGGGATATTATGGCGATCATGCTTACACCTTCCAGATTGGGAATGTTGATCCGAAAGTGAAAAAATTATTAAAAGTCACTAAGGAATGTTTGTATAAGGGAATTGAACAATGCACAACGTCTAACAGATTGGAGGATATTGGATGGGCCATTCAACAACATGCTGAAGCCAACGGTTACGGTGTAGTAAGGGATTTGGTTGGTCATGGATTGGGTAAAACTTTGCACGAGGAGCCACAGGTTCCGAATTATGGTAGACGCGGTCGGGGTAAAAAGCTCCAAAACGGATTGACGATAGCCATTGAACCCATGATTAATATGGGGACAGAAAAAGTCATTACACTTGAAGATCAATGGACTATTGTCACTGCAGATGGTAAACCAAGCGCTCATTTCGAGCATGATATTGCCATTGTAGATGGAAAACCAGATATCTTATCAACATTTGATTATATCTACGATGTTATAGGCAGTGATGATTAGAGAGGAGAAAATTGTATCAATAGCAATTCTTACCGTTCTCATGTATGCTTTAGGTTTGTTATTTGACGCTCACTTTTTCCTTCTTCCTTTTCCTCTTTTTGACCTCATTTTTTTTATCGTTTTTATTCAATTTTTAATTTGGAATCGAGAGTCTATTCAGGGTTATGTGTTGTTATTTTTTGCCTTTTCAATGGTTCAGGTGATGTATAATCCTCTCGTTTTAGGGTCGCTTGGTAGCGATATTCAATTGCAAAAGCTGGATGAATCATTGTGTGTTGATGTGGCTAAATTAATGGCTAAGCTACTACTTATTTCAGCTGTTTTTTTATGGAAATACCAAAGAAGGCTAGACTTCTCAATCCTATATATTTTCTTATTTATAGGTATTTCCCTTTTGGGGCTTATTGGGCCATTATTTTGGCTCACACCCTTTGCTCCGTTACTTTTGTTTTTTGTCTTTTGGAGGGCAGATAATGACAATCGCTTTCGTTACTTATGGATTCTTCAAGGTGTTTTTGATCTGTTTACTGTGAGTATGTTATTCTTCACTTGATTGAAAACCATTTTGTATATGATTTACACCTTTTCCTTAAAACATAAAGCCTTTAGCATTATTTAATGCAGCTTTTTTAGCGGATAATAATTTTATGGTTGCTGTGTTTAGAACCTCTTTCAATCAATAAAATATACTGACCTGAATGATACATAGAAACATCCAAGGCTAAATCCTCATTTGTGGTTTTCTTGGTGTAGATTACTCTGCCTGTCGTGTCTTTCAGTGAAATGGTGTTGTTTCCTTTCATGTTTTTTATATAAATAACGTGCTCACTGTAATTTGGAAAAACCCTAATTTTTTTAAACCCATCAGTAAATTCTATTCCTGAGTTTTGAGGGCAGTAATTTCCATCCGGCGCCAATTGAGGCAATTTATATTGAGGGTCTGTAATAAGTGTATGCATCAATACATCAGTGCTTTGAAAAAGTGAAGGAGAGCAGGGTTCCCATTCATTTGCAATTCCGTTGCATGTGCTTGGGTCATTTAAAATCCCCATCCAGGAAACAATAGACCAGTACATGTATTCAATGGCCATACAGCCGTAATCACAGGTTTGATCATCATAGTGGTACCAGGCACTATTTGGGTATGGATTAGGTATGCTTATAAATTGACCTCCTCTTGCAACATCCATGGCTTCGCTCATCAAAGAAGAGTTGGGCTCAATAGAAAAAGCATTTGGATATATAGAAGTGTGTCCCACAGCATTAATAACATGAATCACCTCTTCAACTGTGGCATCACTTCCCCAATAGCCTGTTTGCATAGGGCTCATTTCGTTGTTGTATAGTACTGCAGCGGCACCATCACCATTGTATTGTGTGAAAAATTGATTCTCTGCATTGCTATTTTCTTGAGAGAAAATCGGAATAAGAGCTGCGCTAGATTGAAGTGCTGTTTTTAAATCTTCGTCATCAACAAAACCATTTTCATCATTGTCCAATAATTCTGCTGCAACTGCAGCCGCATGTAGCACTTTTTCATCAGCAATACTGCTTTCGGCATAAATACTAAAACAATCCAGCACGTTCACGTATTTTGTAAACAATCCTAAACCAGAAACAGTGGTGTTTGGGTTATCTTCAATTGTAAGACATACATTGTTTTGAGCATGTATTAGAAAATGACAACAAATTATTGGAATCAATACATATAATCTCATACTAAAGATGAATGACCTCGTTGTAAGCAGCGGCAGCGGCTTCCATTACGGCCTCAGACATTGTAGGGTGAGGGTGAATGGTTTTGATTAAATCATGGCCTGTCGTTTCTAGCTTTCTAACAGCAACTATTTCTGCAATCATTTCTGTTACGTTAGCACCAATCATATGTCCTCCAAGAAGCTCTCCGTATTTAGCGTCAAAAATCAATTTAACGAAACCGTCTTTGGCACCTGCGGCACTCGCTTTACCGGATGCTGAAAAAGGAAACTTACCAATTTTAACATCTAATCCCTGCTCTTTGGCTGCCTTTTCCGTGATTCCGACAGAGGCAATTTCTGGAGAACAATAGGTACAACCTGGAATGTTTCCGTAATCAATTGCATCAGGGTTTTGTCCTGCTATTTTCTCAACACAAACAATACCTTCTGCTGAAGCAACATGAGCTAGGGCTGGTCCAGGAACAACGTCACCAATTGCATAGTAGCCAGGGATATTCGTTTGATAGAAATCATTAACTAATATTTTTCCATTATCCACAACAATACCAACATCTTCAAGTCCAATGTTTTCGATGTTTGCCTGAATACCAACGGCGGAAAGAACAACGTCGCATTCTATTTTTTCCTCTCCCTTTTCAGTTTTAATATGTACTACACATCCTTTGCCTTTCGTATCAACACTTTCAACAGATGAATTTGTCATTATTTTTAATCCGGCTTTTTTGAATGATTTTTCAAGTTGTTTTGATACGTCTGTATCCTCTACAGGAACAATATTTGGCATATATTCGACAACGGTAACTTCTGTTCCTATTGCGTTGTAGAAATAAGCAAATTCAACACCAATTGCACCCGAACCAACAACAACCATTTTTTTAGGTTGTTTTTTTAGTGTCATGGCTTGTCTGTACCCTATTATTTTTTCACCATCTTGAGGCAAATTAGGTAACGCTCTTGACCTTGCACCAGTAGCAATAATAATTCCTTTGCTCGCAACATAGTCAGTCGTTTTACCTGATTCATCAGTAACAGATACCGTTTTCGATGCTTTTAGGGTTCCTGTTCCACTCAAGACGTCTATTTTATTTTTGTTCATCAAGAATTTAATCCCTTTACTCATTCCATCGGCAACGTCTCGACTTCTTTTAACCATTCCGCTAAAATCAGCTTTGGCTTCCTTAACGGAGATTCCGTAGTCTGATGCATGATTTAAATATTCAAAAACATTTGCAGATTTCAACAGTGCCTTTGTAGGAATACATCCCCAATTTAAGCAAATGCCTCCAAGCGATTCTCTTTCGACAACAGCGGTTTTAAGACCGAGCTGGGATGCTCGAATTGCTGTTACATATCCACCAGGACCACTACCAACTACAATAATATCATAACTCATAACAAAAAATTTTAGGTTACAAAAGTACTCAAAATATTATTATTTCTGCTCATATGTAAGGGGTGCATTTGTTTAAATCATATGGTTTGATTTTATTCAATTTTATTCGAGAGTTGTACCCTTATTATCATTATTTTTGTTCGATAAAATGATTACACATGAATGATACACTTCAATTAGAAGCCACAGTCGAACAAGCCGTTGATTTAGGTTTAAGAGAAGATGAGTTTGTTATGATTAAAAATATTCTGGGTCGAACACCGAATTTCACCGAAACGGCGATTTATTCAGTAATGTGGTCAGAACATTGCTCATACAAAAACTCAATTTTGTGGTTAAAGAAATTGCCTAAAGATGGTCCGCACATGCTTGTCAAGGCAGGTGAAGAAAATGCAGGGCTTGTTGATATTGGAGATGGTATGGGGTGTGTTTTTAAAATCGAATCACATAACCACCCGAGTGCACTGGAGCCTTACCAAGGTGCTGCTACTGGTGTGGGAGGGATTAATAGAGATATTTTTACAATGGGAGCGAGACCCATTGCACAGCTAAATTCACTTCGATTTGGAAATATAGAAAGAGACCGCACAAAATGGTTGGTTAAAGGTGTAGTGAAAGGTATAGGTGATTACGGAAATGCATTTGGAATCCCGATTGTTGGAGGTGAGGTTGCTTTTGATGATTCATACAATACAAATCCATTAGTGAATGCCTTTTCTGCAGGAGTAATCGATATTAACAATATGATTTCGGCGACAGCTAAAGGGCCAGGAAATCCTGTTTTCATTGTTGGTTCGTCAACAGGGAAAGACGGTATTGCAGGTGCAGCTTTTGCTTCAAAGGATATAACAGAAGATTCTGCCTCTGATTTACCTTCTGTTCAGGTGGGAGATCCATTTATGGAGAAGCTTCTTTTAGAGGCTACTATGGAATTATCGAAAACGGATGCGATTGTTGGAATGCAAGATATGGGAGCAGCAGGGATAACATGTTCAACTTGTGAGATGAGTGCTGCAGGAGATGTAGGTATGGAAATCAACTTAGATCATGTTCCTACAAGACAAGAGAACATGCTTCCTTATGAAATTCTTCTATCGGAGTCCCAAGAAAGAATGCTTGTAGTTGTACAAAAAGGAAAAGAAGATATAGTTAAAGATATTTTCACCAAATGGGATTTGCATGCTGAAGAAATTGGAGTGGTAACGGACACAAAGCGAATTCGATATTATATGGGCGGAGAGCTTGTGGGTGACGTTCCTGCAGAATCTCTCGTATTAGGTGGAGGTGCTCCGCAGTATGAACGAGAGTATAAAGAGCCAGCTTATTATCAAGAATTCAAGAAGTTCAACATCGACTCTGTAAAACAACCAGAATCATTGAAAGATGTGGCACATGCCTTATTGGCCATGCCTAATATTGCATCAAAAAAATGGGTGTATGAACAATATGATTCCATGGTCGGAACGAGAACAATGACTACAAACGTTCCTTCTGATGCTGGAGTCGTGAATATAAAAGGAACAAATAAAGGATTAGCAATGACTGTTGATTGCAATTCTAGATATGTGAATGCTGACCCTGAGGTGGGAACTATGATTGCTGTTTCAGAAGCAGCGCGAAACATAGTGTGTTCAGGAGGTGTACCAAGCGCTGTTACAAATTGCTTGAATTTTGGTAATCCGTATAATCCAGAATCGTATTGGCAGTTCGTCGGAGCGATTAAAGGTATGTCAGCGGCTTGTCTTAAATTCAATACGCCAGTAACTGGGGGAAATGTATCATTCTACAATCAATCCGTTACCGATGGAGTTGAGATACCAGTATATCCTACTCCGACTATTGGTATGATTGGTATTTTAGAAGATAAAAACAAGTTGATGTCAATGGATTTCAAATCGAAAGGAGATTTGATCTTCTTAATTGGTGAATATAAAGAGGATATTGGATCGTCTGAATATCTTGCCAGCTATCATGGAGTTAAGTCGTCGCCAGCGCCGTATTTTGATATGGAAGAGGAATTTAAGATGCAAGAAGTGATTAAAGTGTTAATTCACAACAATTTGGTTAATGCTACTCATGATGTTGCTGATGGAGGACTTTATGTAACTTTGGTAGAGATGTGTTTAAATCGTAATTTAGGTTTCGATATCGTTACTGATTCAGAAATTCGAGAAGATGCATTTCTTTTTGGAGAGGGGCAGGGTAGAGTCGTTGTTGCTGTTTCTGAAGACGAAGAGGATGAGTTTTTAGAGTACATGATATCTACTAAAGTTAATCTTACCTTACTCGGTCATGTGACAAAAGGAAAAATGGTAGTGGATGATGAGCATTTTAGCTTCGTTAACGAAGCGAAAGATATTTTCGAAAATGCCTTGGGCAATTTATTAGAAAAATAATTTATGGAATACAATACAACAAGAGAAAAATTAATTCTTCCGGAATATGGACGTAATGTCCAAAACATGATTTCACATGCTATGGATATTAAAGACAGGGAAGAAAGGAATAGGGCAACCCAAGCGATTATAGAAGTGATGGGTCAGCTAAATCCACACCTCAGAGACGTTGATGATTATCGACATAAATTATGGACACATTTATTCTTAATGTCCGACTTTAAATTAGATGTTGATTCTCCCTATGAAACACCAAAGCCAGAGGTCCTTAATGAGAAGCCTGAGCAAATGAGTTACCCATCAGGTAAAATCAGATTCGGTCACTACGGAAAATATACTGAGCAGCTATTGAAAAAAGCGAATGAAATTGATGAGCCAGACGCCAAAGACTCATTTAAGATGGCTATGGCTAATTTCATGAAAAAACAATATTTGGTTCATAATAATGGTGCGGTTGAAAATCATGTCATTGCAGAAAACTTAAATGAACTCTCAAACGGAGATTTATCTATTGATAATCCTGATGAACTTGTGAGTACAAACATATTATTGAAGACGATGGGGTTAAACAAAAAGTTTACCAAGTCCAATAAATCGAATAAGACCAATTATAAGTCTAAGAAAAAGAAATACAAAAAATAAAATATGGCTTCATTTGAAATTCATGGGGGAAAACCTTTAAAAGGGGAGCTAACTCCTCAGGGAGCAAAAAACGAAGCCTTACAGGTTTTATGTGCACCTTTATTAACCCCTGAAAAGGTTACCATTTCTAACATTCCGGATATTGTTGATGTGAACAAATTAATTGCTCTTCTTCAGGCGATGGGTGTAAAGGTTGAAAAAGTTGAAAAAGGGACTTATATTTTTCAGGCTAAGGAAATCGATTTAAAATATCTTGAAACAGAAGACTTTAAAAAGAGGGCTTCTTCTTTGAGAGGTTCGATTATGATTGTTGGTCCTTTGCTTGCGCGGTTCGGTCGTGGATTTATTCCAAAACCAGGAGGAGACAAAATAGGTAGAAGAAGATTGGATACGCATTTTGAGGGATTTGCTGCTTTGGGCGCTACATTTAACTATGATGGTGGTGAGCATTTCTATTCTGTAGAATGCAAAAAATTGAAAGGAACCTATATTCACCTTGAAGAAGCGTCTGTAACAGGTACGGCTAATGTCGTAATGGCAGCTGTTATGGCTTCAGGAAAAACGACTTTTTATAATGCAGCATGTGAACCCTATATTCAGCAGCTGTGTAAAATGTTGAATTCAATGGGTGCCAAAATAAGCGGCGTTGGTTCAAACATGTTGATTATCGACGGTGTTAAAAGTTTAGGAGGTTGCTACCACAGGGTAAATCCTGATATGATTGAAATCGGAAGTTTTATTGGTCTGGCGGCAATGACTAAATCAGAAATTACCATAAAAGATGTGAGCTACGACAGTCTGGGAATTATTCCAAATGTCTTTAGAAGAATGGGGATAAAGCTTGAAAGAAGGGGGGATGATATTTATATTCCTGCTCAAGAGCATTATGAAATTGAAAACTTTATTGATGGGTCAATTTTGACTATTTATGATGCGCCATGGCCTGGCTTCACTCCCGATTTGCTTTCGATCATATTGGTCGTTGCTTCTCAGGCGAAAGGTTCGGTTTTAATACATCAAAAAATGTTTGAGTCTCGTTTGTTTTTTGTTGATAAGCTTATCGATATGGGTGCGCAAATAATATTATGTGATCCTCATAGAGCAACAGTTATAGGACTTGACAGAGAGCATGATCTTCGAGGAATAAGTATGACCTCCCCGGATATACGAGCCGGTGTTTCTCTTTTGATTGCTGCACTTTCAGCAAAAGGGAAAAGTACAATACATAACATCGAACAAATCGATAGAGGGTATCAGGATATTGAATATCGATTAAATAATATTGGTGCAGATATTCGCAGAATAGGATAAAATGAAAAAGGTTACTTATTCTTTTGGAATTATTTCGGCCTGTGTATTGTTATTTGTAATTATGAATAATAATTACCAACAGAATTCAGGTCGAGTGTTTGATAAAGACGAGCTTGCTCCTGAAATTGAATTAACCAATCCGAATGGAAAAAAAATCAAGCTTTCAAAATTACGAGGTAAGCTCGTATTGATTGATTTTTGGGCATCTTGGTGTGGTCCATGCAGAAGAGAAAGTCCAAACCTTGTTGAGGCCTACAGCAAATACAACAAACGTAAGTTTAAAAACGGTAGAGGGCTAGAAATATTTAGTGTATCACTAGACAAAACCGAATCTGCGTGGGTAGCGGCTATAAAAAAGGACGGTTTGTTATGGAAAAACCATGGCTGGGACAAAAGGAAGAAAATCAGTAAAATATACGAAGTGAGTTCAATCCCTTACGCTGTTTTAATTGATGGAAAAGGCAAGGTTATAGCCCAAGGAAAAGAGCTTAGAGGGATTAATTTACATTTGACTTTAGATCGTTTTTTGAAAGATTAAATCCGCTCTAAAGAATATCTTATGAGCTTAATCATATCTTGCGAATAATCACTTGAAAATGTAAGGTTTGGTCGGTTGGCAATACCTAAACATATCGTTGCGCATGAATGTCCAAGTCCTTGACCTAAGGTAAATAGTGCCGAGCTTTCCATTTCAAAATTCACGAATCTATTGTTATTTGAACATGTAAACTCTTCAAGTTTTTCGTGTAATCCTCTAGTATGCGTGGGCAGACGTAATTCACGACCTTGAGGTCCGTAG
Organism: Crocinitomicaceae bacterium; assembly: GCA_036782275.1. Classification (GTDB taxonomy): domain Bacteria; phylum Bacteroidota; class Bacteroidia; order Flavobacteriales_D; family Crocinitomicaceae; genus UBA952. The sequence continues at coordinate 5,201 of DAIPZI010000019.1, read as the reverse complement.
AACCCAGAGCTTGTTACGGTGATGCCTTTATGACACTCAGGCCCATTAAATTTATTCATAAAAGCAGAGCTTGCCTTTTTGATGTAAGGGATAATGTTTTTTGGGAAAATATCTTCAGAAAAGATGTCTTCTAAAAGCAATTCTTCATCAGCGCTTGTAGGTAAATCATAAAAATGACCGACATTATCTAATCCAAGAGCATATTCAGATAGCACGTATGAATGAACTGGAATATCTGATTGTAATATTCCACAAGTACCAATTCTAAGCAATTCAACTTGTTTGCTTTGTTCTTTTTCACATTTACTGTCTAAGTCAATATTGAATAGTGCATCAATTTCATTAATCACAATGTCAATATTGTCTGTTCCTATTCCCGTAGAAATAACGGAAATTCGTTTACCGTTAAATGATCCTGTGTGACAAAAGAATTCCCGGTGACTTGATTTGAATTCAATATTGTCGAATTGAGATGAAACCAAAGATACCCTTTCCTGATCCCCAACTAAAATGATTTTTTCAGCGATATTTTCTGGACTTAATCCAAGATGGTAAACTTGATTTTTCGTGTTAAGCACAAGCTCAGTGGCCGCAAATTTCCTCAAAACGATTAATTATTTAGGCTACCAAAAACACGGGTTAATAAATCAGTAACTCGAGCGAGTGGATCTAATCGAATTTTGTCTTCCTCTTTTTCAACCATGTGGAACAATCCCTCAATGGCTTTGTCTGTAACAAATTGATCAAGATCAGGATTAAGCTTTTGTCCACCTGTTAGGGTCATTGCAGTATTGTATTTTGTAATTAGAGGATTCCAGTAGTCAGTAAGCTTTACATTGGAAATGGCCACCTTTACTTTTGGAAGAAATGCCTCTTTAAGCTGTTCTTTCGTTTGTTTCTTTAGAAATTCTGTCGCTGCACCATTACCACCATTCAGAATGGCAAAACCATCCTCCACAGTCATATTTTTAATGGCGTTTATAAATATAGAGAGCGCTTCTTTCGATGCCTCTTCTGCAGCCCTGTTTAATGTAGTCTCAAATTTTTCTACTTGTCCGTCAAGCCCAAGGTCCAAAGCTTTTTGTTTTACTTTTTCAGCGTCTGGAGGGAAGGGGAGTCTGATCGCAGTGTTTTTAAGAAAACCATCTTGAATAGATGTACTTTTTACAGAGTTTTCAATACCAATATTAAGTGCTTCACGCAAGCCTGATATAACCTCAACGTTGGTTAGAGGATTGGCTCCATCAGTTTCGCCACTACCTGAATTAATTATGTTGTTCGCCTGATTTGCAGCATTATTGACTACGTCACAAGATGCAAACAGTAGCGCACTTGCAAATACAATTGTAATTGTCTTTTTCATTGATTTAAATATTAGCGGATTACATTAATATATCCAGAGAATAGCTTTTTACCATCATTGTTTTTCTCCTTGTAAGAAGCTTTCCAGATATAGGTCCCTTCAGGGACAATTTTACCACCAAATGTTCCATCCCATTCGGCTCTTATATCTCTTGATTTCCATACTATTTCACCCCAACGATTATAAATCTCAAGGTTGAAATTCAATTCGTCGATCCCTTCAATTACAATCGCCCATGTTTGATTGTGTTCATCATCATCTGGAGTAAATGAGTTGGGTGCGTAAAAGATAACATCTGGAACAACCTCGATTTCCAGTGTAATGGAATCTGAGCAACCTTCGTTGGTCGTAACGATTAAGGTTATAGGATAAGTGCCAGTTACTCCTTCTGGGTAGGATATTAGAGCCCCACCACCATTATTTATTAATGTCGTGGCACCAGGACTAATCCAGTCATAATCAACAACGTTGCCAATAGAGGTTTCACTCGTCTGTATTTCAGTTTCAAACCAAGTAACTGGGTTTTGTGAAATATTAAAATTTGCAGTAGGCAAGGGGGTGACCTCAACTATATTGTTAAATTCTCCAGTGTACAAACAACCGTAGTTAGAAATAATATTAACATTTAAATCATAAATACCCGGATTTGGTAGGGTGAGTTGAACATCTTCATCACCATTCGCTAGTATCACATTGCCACTTGAAAAAATGTATTCAGTTGTAAATATTTCCCCTGCGTTGGTAGAAGTATTATAAAAAGTGAATTCTCCCGGTAAACATTGTATTGGAATATCTGGATTTATTTGAGGTATAATTGGTTCAGGGTAAGTTACGGTTAGGCATTCAGTTACTGCTGGAGAGCCACATTCTTCGGAAAGCGTTAAGCAATAAACGGTATTGTTACCAACAGGATTGACCGTAATCGTTTGTCCATAATCTAACGAGTTCCCGTTTTCGGTCCACGTATAAATATAAGGAGATGATCCACCATTTCCTGTTCCTTCTATATCGATAAAGGCTTCAGCACAAACAACAGAATCTGGAGTCAAATTACTAATGCTTAAAGGATCTGGTTCTCCTATTGTTAATGATATTTGGTCACTACAGCCGTTAAAGTCAGTCACGGTAACGGTGTGTGTACCAGCAAATAAATCGTTGGCAACGGTATCAATCGAGTTGCTCTGGTCCCAAGAATAGCTGTAAGGTGACGTTCCTTGAGTTACATCAACCATAATCATTCCATTATCTAAACTGTTACACAACGCATCATGTTGATCTTCAATAGTTAAAATCATCGAAGGTATTTCATCAACGACCACCGTCACTGTTCCGTTACAACCAGAACCTGCACTAACATCACAGGTGTAGGTTCCGGCAGATAAACCGACTGCTGTAGCTGTTACCTGTCCATCACTCCATAAAAAAGTTTCGGTACCATCAGAGGGTGTCATTACTGCCGTTGCAGTACCATCTGAACCGGCCGCACACGATACTGGAATGTACGAACCCGTGAAAGTTGCTGGGCTATCTCCTACAGCGATTGATGCATTCGATGTACATCCATTTCCGTCAGTCATAAATACCGTATATGTTCCTGCACCAACATTGTTTACAACTTGTGTTGTTTGACCCAAAGCAGGCCAAGAGAAGGTATAGGGTGGCGGAGAGCCAGCTCCCGGAGTTGCACTAACGCTACCAACATTTTGGCTACAAACATCAGGTGTTGAGCTGGTAAGTACTTCTGGCGAGGCCGTTGTTACCCACGAGGTATCAGAAACAGCACCTAAAGCGGTTCCACACGCCGAACTAGTTAAAAAATAACCCGTTGTTCCCGGAGGAACATTTGTTATGTTTAAAGTTCCATTGTTGTATGGAGAGGTATTTCCAAGGGTGTTGTTCCAAACAAGGCTACTACCTGTTCCAGTTATTTGAATGTAGGGAATAGGCGTTAAATTATAATTGTTACCACCTTGATATTCCCACCTATGGGCATCATTATTCGCAAGCCAGACTGTGTTGTTTCTACCAGGTGTAATGTGTGCTACATTACCTGCGGCATTTTGTATTCCTTGGATAGCAAGCCCACCGTTCCATGTTCCACAAACGGTTTTTTTTCCAATGTGTATTTCAATGTTGTTTGAGGTTTCATAGAGTATAACCCCTGTATAATTACATTCGGTAATACCGCAAGAAAACGCCCCAATCTCTCGGTAAAGAATAACTAGTTTTCGATTTGGAGCCGTACCAATGGTTTGGTATTGAATATTACCATTTGGACTGACAGCTGCGGATGGATTCATGTCTTGGTAAGATGGCATGATTGAATTTAACGTTACCGCCGTACCTGCAGAAGGCAGATTTCCAACACCGCCAAGAGCCCATGGACAATAGCCGTTTGCATTTCCCATATTAAATGAAATAATACCATTAGAACCTATTGTACATTGCGTAAATATATTTCCATAGAACGTAAAGTCAAAACCGATAGGAACCGGACCACTGAAAGAATCGTCTGTTAGGGTTGGTATTATCGTGGGTGCATTTAAATTTATTCCAGTGGTTATGTTTGGACCTCCTGGAGAGCAATTTTCTATTACAACAGCACCACCACAAACCGTTGCGTCATCTCCTAAACATATCGTTTGTTGGGAATAAATCCACGAGGAGAAAAATAGACAAAAAACGGCGATTAAAATTCGCATATCTAAAATAGTTAAAGTTCGAAAGTAAAACGTAAAATAAACGTACTTGGTTGCTTTCATTTCCACAAAAATAATTCATTTAGTTTAATGCTCAATTATTTTTTAGTTAAAGTGCTGACTTTTAGTTCATATTAATTTCTTTTTAAGTTTTTTTTAATAATAATTTAACATTACCAAATCTTGATTACTTTTGCCAAGAATTAACCATTTTAACGATATCAATTATGTCAGATAAATTTCAGTCGGAAATCGATACTTTTATGGAGCGTGTAAGCGCCAAAAACAACCACGAACCGGAGTTTTTACAAGCTGTTCAGGAGGTTGCAGAAGCAGTTATTCCTTTTATTGAATCTAATCCAAAGTATAAAATTGCTAGAATATTAGATCGAATTGTTGAACCAGAGCGAACCATAATGTTTAGAGTCCCTTGGTTAGATGACGAAGGAAATGTTCAAGTTAACAGAGGGTATCGTGTTGAATTCAATTCAGCAATTGGACCATATAAGGGTGGTTTAAGATTTCATCCTTCAGTGAACTTATCGATATTAAAGTTTCTTGGATTTGAACAAATCTTTAAAAACTCACTGACTACTCTTCCATTAGGTGGAGGTAAAGGTGGTTCTGATTTTGATCCAAAAGGAAAGTCCGATAATGAAGTGATGAAGTTTTGTCAATCATTTATGACAGAATTATCTAGACATATTGGCGCTAATACTGATGTTCCTGCTGGGGATATTGGGGTAGGAGGAAGAGAGATCGGATACATGTTTGGACAATACAAGCGAATCCGTAACGAATTTACGGGTGTTTTAACAGGGAAAGCCAGAAATTGGGGAGGATCTCTTATACGCCCTGAAGCTACTGGTTATGGTACGGTGTATTTTGCTAAAGAAATGTTGGCTACTAAAAATGAAACGTTTCAAGGTAAAGTTGTAGCCATATCTGGTTCAGGAAATGTTGCTCAGTATGCTTGCGAAAAAGCCACAGAGCTTGGAGGCAAGGTGGTAACTTTATCTGATTCTAAAGGATACATTTATGATGCAGAGGGAATAGATGCCCAAAAACTTGCGTTTGTTATGGAACTTAAGAATGTTAAAAGAGGAAGAATTTCTGAATATGTAAAAACGTATACCTCA
>DAIPZI010000018.1:12676-16021 GCA_036782275.1 Crocinitomicaceae bacterium | reverse complement strand
AATCCACCCTATGGTCAAAGACTCGAATTAGATGAGGAATTGTACTCAGAAATTGGCACATGGCTAAAACATGAAATAAAAGAAGGCACAGCCTGCATAATCTCCTCAAGTGAAGAAGGTTTTAAATCAATAGGACTAAAACATTCTAAGAAAGTAAAGGTGTATAATGGAAACCTCGATTGTAGCTTTCGTTCTTATGAATTATTTGAAGGGAAAAGAAAGGATACTATCTCCTAGCTATTTCCTTTTAGAAACCTCAACATAATCACGACTCTCGTAACCAGTATAGATTTGTCTTGGACGACCAATTGGCTCCCCATTTTCCGTCATTTCTTTCCACTGAGCAATCCAACCTGGTAATCTTCCTATAGCAAACATTACAGTAAACATTTCTGTCGGTATACGTAAAGCTTTGTATATAATTCCTGAGTAGAAATCGACATTAGGGTACAGGTTTCTTTCCTTAAAGTAATCATCCTCTAAAGCTACTTTTTCAAGCTTTTTCGCTATGTCTAGTAATGGGTCATTTACTCCGAGTTTTTCTAAAACCTCATCGCATGATTTTTTGATAATTCTTGCTCTTGGATCAAAGTTTTTATAGACTCTATGACCAAAGCCCATTAATCTAAACGGATCATTTTTGTCTTTGGCTTTTTGAACCCATTTATCCACATTACCACCATCAATGTGGATTTTTAATAACATCTCAATCACCTTTTGATTCGCACCTCCATGTAATGGACCCCATAAGGCACATATACCTGCAGAAATTGACGAATAAAGATTCGCTTGAGAAGAACCAACAATTCGAACTGTAGAAGTTGAACAATTCTGTTCGTGGTCCGCATGTAGGATCAATAATTTATTTAACGCATTCACAATTACTGGATCAACACTGTAATCCTCAGTTGGCATAGCGAACATCATGTGAAGAAAGTTCTCACAATAATTAAATTCATTTCTCGGATACATAAACGGATGGCGCATTGAATTTTTATAAGACCAAGCTGCAAGCGTTGGCAATTTTGCGATTAACCTTTGTATCGTTAGATTTACTGCTTCAGAATTACGGTTTGGATTCTGTGATTCTGGATAAAATGTTGCCAATGAAGAAACCATAGATGACAAAACTCCCATCGGGTGAGCTTTAGCAGGGTAGGCTTCAAAAAACCTTTTCATGTCTTCATGAACTAAAGTATGTCGTTTGATACTCCTCTCAAAAAGCTGAAATTCTATGCTATTCGGCAACTCTCCGTAAATTAAAAGATAGGCCACCTCGGTAAACGAAGCTTTCTCAGCAAGCTGCTCGATTGGATAGCCTCTATACCTTAATATTCCTTTTTCCCCATCCAAAAATGTAATGGCACTCGTTGTTGCCCCTGTATTTTTGTATCCTGGATCAATAGTAATATAACCGGTTGATGCTCTTAGTTTTGATATATCAACAGCATTCTCTTTTTCTGAACCTGTTACAACAGGTAATTCATGTTCTTTTCCTTCTAAAATAATCTTTGCTTTCTCGCCCATTCTTGAATATAAATTTACGTTGAATTGAATTTGTTAAAATTACGAAATACAAGTTGTATTTTCTAAAATCAATAGTACTTATACATGATTTTCACCAAAAGGTTTCATTTCTACAAGTTTTCCTTTAAGTAATTGAACATCATTTTGAATAAATGATTCCTGGTATTCCCTCCGTATATCCCGTGATTTTTATTGGGATATATAAATAAATCAAACTGTTTATCCGCTTCTACCATAGCGTTAATCATTTCCATGGTATTTTGATAATGCACATTATCATCAGCCGAACCATGAATCAAAAGATAATTCCCTTTCATCTTATCCACATGATTAATTGGACTGTTTTCATCATAGCCAGATGCATTCTCTTGAGGGGTTCTCATAAATCGTTCTGTATAAATATTATCATAGTACCTCCAATTCGTTACAGGGGCTACTGCAATTGCCGTTTTAAAGACATCTGCTCCTTTAGTAATTGCAAGGGAAGCCATAAAGCCTCCGTAGCTCCACCCCATTATACCTATTCGATCTGAATCAACCCATGAATATTCTCTCAATTTAATGGCCGCATTAATAATATCCTCAATCTCTAACTTCCCTAGCTCCAAATAAGTAGATTTTTTAAATTCTGCCCCCCTATACATTGTGCCTCTAGGATCAATTGTAAATACGATATAGCCCTCTTGCGCCAACAGTTGGTGATACATGTAGTCTCCCCCATCGTATGAATCGAGAACTTCATTGTGCCCCGGACCGCCGTACACATTAAAATAGACCGGATATTTTTTTGTGGAATCAAAATCTTGAGGTAGAATCATGCTCGTATTCAATTGAGCATAACCCAAATCTATAGAGGAAATAATCTTCTCATTCAATTTCGGATATTCTTTTAATTTATTTTTCAATCGACTATTGTCTTGTAAAACAGATATAAGAGATCCATCATTGCTCCGAAGTGAGATCGTTGGAGGCGTATTGGCATTCGAATAAGTATGAATAAAATATTTCATCCCCTTTAAAAATTCGGCATCATTGTACCCTAAGTTCTGAGATATCTCTTTTTTATTAGAACCATTAATATTTATGGAATAGACTGATTTTTGAGTAGAATGAGGTTCGCAGGAAGAATAATAAATAGTATTGTTCTCATCATCCAAACCTAGAAAATCAATCACATCCCAATTTCCATTCGTTACCTGTTTATGTTCTCCGGAAAAATCAAGTTTATAGATATGTTTATAGCCGTGCATCTCACTTGTTCTCAGCAAAGATTCTCCGTCCTCTAAAAAAATCAGATTATCATCAACATCAATATATGTTTCTGATGTTTCTTCAAAAATAATTTTTGTGCTTGCTTTACCATCGGTACAATCAACCAAATGATACTTTAAACTATTTTGATGTCTGTTCATTGACTGCAAAATCAACTTGTTCGATTTTTCGGACCACTGTAGTCGAGGAACATATTCGTATTCACCAATATCGATTGCCTTAACTTTACACTTCTTTTTTAGATCAATTAAATGAATACTGACCAGGCTGTTGTCCTCACCTGCCTTTGGGTATTTAAACTTGTAAGAATCAGGATATAAATCATCATAAAAAGTCATACTAAACTGCTTCACTCCCTTCTCATTAAATTTTAAAAAACCAATATACCTGCTGTCAGGAGACCAATCATATGCCTTAGTAATGGCAAACTCTTCTTCATAAACCCAATCCGATGTGCCATTAATTATTTTGTTCTTCTTTCCATCATGAGTCAGTTGAGTAATTTTACCATTTGCCAATTCTTTAATGTAAATGTTGTTTTTGTGA
>DAIPZI010000018.1:0-12666 GCA_036782275.1 Crocinitomicaceae bacterium | reverse complement strand
ATAAGAGACAAAATTACCGTCCGGAGAATATTCAGCAAGCGTCTGTGGTTGATGCTCATTATCCAAAGGCTCAAGTTTTTTTGATGCTCGATCATATAAATAGTAGACCGCACTGTAGCTGTATCTGTAAATGGACATTTTTTTTGTTAAAAACAAGATTTTAGATTCATCCGAATTAAACTCATAATCACTGTAGGTAAAATCTGAAGCAGAGAAAATAATTTCAGGATCGATGTTGTCGCCAACATTTGCAAGGTCCTCAATATTGTACTTTAGAATATTATTGTCATCATCCCGAACGGTGTATGAAATCCCATCGGTCATTGAATTGAAACCCCGGGCGTATTGGGGATAAAACTCATAATTTTTCCAAATCTTTTCGACTGTAATTTCTTGTGCAAAAGAAATTGAAGCCAACGCTATGGAAAAAAACAAATAAATGTGCTTTGTCATAATAATATTTTTTCGTGAAAATAATGAAGTTAAATATGGAAATCAATTAATTAGAGCATATAGTTCAATCAACTTTAATTTTCATTTTTTAAAAACATAACTTGTCGTTGCCGGCTAAACGATTTTTTGTGTATTTTTACTTGCTCTAAACCGAGCTAGTTATTTATGTCAAAATAAACATTATGAAAAAAATTTTACTTGTATTTACTTTATTCGTTTCATTTACTAATCTTGCCCAAGATTGTAGTGAGCTTTTTATTTCAGAATATGTTGAAGGGTGGTCCAATAATAAAGCCCTTGAAATCTACAATCCAACATCAAATTCTATTGATTTGAGTGATTACATGATTATTAGATATTCAAATGGTTCTACAAGTGCAAGTTCTGGAAATGCAGTACAGTTAACTGGTAGTATTGGGGCACACGACGTTCATGTTGGTGTTTTGGAAAAACTAGACCCAAATGGAACAGGACAAGAAGCACCTATCTGGGATTCTTTACAAGTCAAAGCCGACGCTTTTTACTGTCCAGAATACAATACTTCAAACGCATGGTATTTTAATGGGAATGACGCATTAGTCCTAGCCAAAGGAACTGTGAATGACTTAGCCAGTGCTCAATTAATAGATGTGTTTGGTAAGATCGGGGAAGACCCCGGTGACTCTTGGACCACTGAATTTCCATATACGAGTGGAGGTATCGAGGTAACGAAAGATCATTCCATGATACGTAAATCAACTATACAACAAGGAGAAACCAACCCAGTGATTTCATTCTTTGACCCTTTATTGGAGTATGATACTATTCCTGCTGTTGTTGTTAGACTTGATGAGAATGGTGACACTTTGTTTAGTACAAACGGAAACCCTCTTCTTGATGGAAATTGGTCTTCTTTGGGTTCACATGATTGCGAGTGTAATCCAGCAGGTATTGAAGAAGTGAGCGGTCAGATTGAAATCTATCCAAACCCATCAAATGGCAAAATTAACTTATTGAACATTGGAGAAATAGCATCAATAGAAATAAGAAATGCTTTAGGACAAAAAATATATGCCAAATCGAATTCTCAGAGCTCAAAATCAATTTATTTGAATGAGTCCAATGGTGTGTATTTCATCAGATTAACAGCCAACAATGGCAATGTGTCGATTAGGAAAATTATTGTAAGATAACCTAGCAATATTTACCTAAAAATAGATTCATGAAGTATCTTTTACCTTTACTTTTACTATTACCATCTGCCTTATTATTCTCCCAAAACTCATCACTTACTGGGAAAATAACTGATAAATACACGGGACAGGAAGTGGTTGGAGCCAAAGTTACCATTCAATCCACAAGCACGAACGGGAAACTATTTAGATCATTATCCGACCCGAGTGGCGACTACATGATAGAAAAATTAAGTCCAGGCACCTATTCTGGTTTCGTCTCCATCATCTCTTTCGACACCTTACGCATTACTATTCAAATAGAACAAGGAAGCAATACGCTTAACCTTACAATGGGAGGAAGCCAAGAACTTGATGAAGTTCAGGTTATTGGAAACATTGCGATTGACCGTAAAACTCCAGTAGCAGTTACAAGGATATCGACAAAACAGATTGCGGAAGAATTAGGTTCCCAGGATTTACCTATGATTTTAAATTCTACTCCTGGTGTTCATGCCACTCAGCAAGGCGGTGGTGATGGCGATGCTAGAATTACCATACGAGGTTTTGATCAAAGAAATGTCGGTGTTATGATTGACGGTGTACCTGTAAATGATATGGAAAATGGTGCAGTATACTGGTCCAATTGGTTTGGACTCGATGCAATAACAGGACAGATTCAGGTTCAAAGGGGATTAGGCGCCACAAAATTGGCCATGCCATCCGTAGGAGGAACGATGAATATCTTAACTCAAGCGACTGGGGGAAAACGCATGATTCGGGTGTCCCAAGAGTATGGAACAGGTCAGTTTCTGAGAACTTCGCTTGCATACAAATCTGGTACTTTGAAAAATGGTTGGGGAGTGCTTTTTTCAGGATCTTACAAACAAGGTAATGGTTGGGTAGATGGCGCGAATACACAAGGAGCTTTTTATTACCTCAAAATTCAGAAAAAAATCAAGAATCATATCGTGTCTTTAAGTGGTTTTGGCGCCCCTCAACAACATGGTCAACGCTCATATTCTCAGCCGATTGAATATTGGGACTCCGATTACGCAAGAAGCGTGGGTATTGCAGATTCATCAATTGATTCAGAACGTGACAATGGAATTCAATTCAATCAACACTGGGGTTACAGAAATGGCGAGGTCTTCAACGAACGACGTAATTATTATCATAAACCTCAAATCACACTCAAAGATTTTTGGAAAGTAAATGAAAAATTATCTTGGTCGAATATTGCCTACACCTCTATAGGTCGAGGAGGAGGTCAGCGCTATTTTAATTCGGCATCAACCATTATTAGAGATGAAAATGGATTGGTAAACTGGGATGAAATCGTATACAACAACCAATATAAAACCCTATTCGGACAGATCTATTCAACAGCTGATCCAGCTTATGATGACAACCTTTTTAAATCATCTCAAATTCTTTCAGCATCAGTAAACAATCATTTCTGGGTAGGTGGTTTGTCTCAATTTGACTATAAACCAAACGATTATTGGAATATTGCAGGTGGTTTGGATTACAGATATTATAAAGGTGAGCATTACACTGAAGTTATTGACCTTCTTGGCGGCGATTATTTTATCAATGAATCGGACCTTAACGCATCAACTACAATGAAAGTTGTAGGAGACAAAATAGCAAGAGAAGACCGACCTTATCAAAACCACAGAGATGGACTTGTGCAATGGGCCGGAGCTTTTGGTCAAGCCGAATATTCAAAAGACAAATGGACCGCATTTATAAATGCTTCAACCGTCATGAATTTCTACAGAGGCATCGACTACTTTAGAAAAAAACAACTGAACGTTGGAGATACAGTTATTGAAATAGGTCACTACGATACCATCAATTACAACGGCAGAACATACACACGTGACTCAGAGGGATTGGATTTTAATAAGACCGACTGGATTTCGAGAAATGGAGTCACCTTTAAAACTGGAGCAAACTACAACATGACGGAAACCTCAAATATTTTCCTAAATCTTGGATATCTCAACAGAACACCTCAATACAGCAATGTAGTGGACAACAACACCAATACATTTTTTGATAATCTTGTTAATGAAAAAATTCTTGCCATCGAAATGGGTTATGGATTTCGGTCAAAACGTTTTAGCTTAAACTCAAATGGATACGTCACCCGATGGGAGAACAGACCCCTACCCTATGGATTATCTGTTCCAGACCCCTTAGATCCATCAGAATTTATTAGAGTAAATGTACCCGGGATGGATGCCATTCATATGGGTATTGAAACTGATTTTGCGGTGATCTTGCACAAAAAACTAAGCTTCGAAGGCATGGTAAGTATTGGCGACTGGAGATGGGACTCGAAAGAGGACATTGTCATCTATTCCGATACCATTTCTTTCGATGCAAGAGGTGTTCATGTTGGTGATGCGGCACAATCTACCTATGCTGCTAGTTTGAGATATGCATTTGCGAAAAATGGATACTTAAAACTCAAGTACACCTTCTTTGACCGATATTTCAGTGATTTTAATCCAAATTCACTTTCTGGCGAAACAAGTGGAAAAGACTCTTGGCGCATTCCTTCCTACGGACTTCTAAGTATTCACGCTGGATACACCGTTCGCTTTGAAAAGAGTCAATTAAGATTCAAAGCCAACATATTCAATGCCCTGAATACTCTTTATATTTCAGATGCAAGAAACAATTACCATTTAGACGGCTCTGCTGATTTTGACGCAAATTCAGCTACCGTATTCATCGGTCAAGGTCTTCGATTTAATTTTTCACTAGGATTTCAATTTTAATAATTATGAACAAACTATTTACGACAATAAGTATCATTCTCTTGTCTAATTCATTGATTAGTCAAACGATTGCGGATGCAAGAAACGAAGCCATTGGGCAAACGGTGACAATCACGGGGGTCGCAACAAACGGTTCTGAGCTTGGTAATATTAGATACATTCAAGATGGAACAGCTGCACTACCAGCCTATGGCAATAATCTATCTGGCGTTCAAAGAGGAGACTCCATTTCTGCAACAGGTGTTTTATTTGAGTTTAGCGGTTTATTAGAGCTTTCACCAACCAATAGCTTTACAAGTTATGGACAAGGAACTTTACCCCAACCTCTCTTAATTCCAATAACAAGTGCAACAGAGGCATTAGAAGCACAATTGGTTCAGATTGACAATGTGACTTTTGTTCAAAGTGGCATTTTTGCGGGTGGAAGTAGTACGGTCCAAATTACCGATGGTGCGAATACACTTGATGTCCGTATCAATGGGTCTACAGATATTGATGGGACGACAGTGCCTTCTGGTCCTGTTTCGATTGTTGCTTTATTGGGGCAGTTTAATGCAAACTACCAATTAATACCAAGGGATTTGAATGACATTTTTCCATACGTAGCCCCCGCAAGAGAAATCAATATTAAAATTGGAGGAATGGATGTTCTCAATAATGAAACATTCATGATTGGGAATTCTGCATCGACGACCCTCACGGTCGAAAATACAGGTTCACAAACGTTAACCATCTCAAGTGTCTCATTTTCAGGAGTAAATGCAGGCGATTTCTCAACGAATTTAGCTCCAACAACAATAGGGCCTTTATCCTCACAAACCTTTAATTTAAATTATACGGCCTCAACTACAGGTTCGGTTTCTGCTATATTATCTGTGGGTAATGACGATGACGATGAAAATCCGTACGTTATAAATATAAATGCAGTTGGAACGGACAATGTTGCAACAGAACCAAGCTCTAATCCGAGTTCATTAAGCTTTCCGAATGTAAAGCCTTACACGCTTTCGGGCGAGTACCAAGACGGAGTAAATGCTGAAAAATACCTTGTTTTATGGAAAAATGGTTCACCCATTACGGAATTACCATCTGATGCAAACACCTACAGAAGAGGAGATTATATTGGAGATGCAAAGGTAGCCTACGTTGGAAGTGGTACTAGTTTTACGCCAAGAGGAATCATTGCAAATCAAAATTACTACTTCAAGGTTTTTGCATTTAATGGTTCGAATGGTTTTGAGAATTATTTACAAGACAATCCTGCAGAAGGTCAGATTACATCTTTAGGATCACAGGTAGGAAGTTATTACAGTGGGATTTCAACATCCAACTCAGATTTAGTCTCTGAGTTAACTGCATTAATCAATCCCCATAATTACATCACCTATTTCCTTTATAAAACCACATTGATGAGTCAGTTTGAGGTGAAGGATACAATAAACGGTCAGTCATATGTTACGTGCTGCTATTCAGGAGAAAACAAAGTTTTTAACGACCCATTTGATTGGTCCGATAACGATTTCTCAAGGGAACATACGTACGCACATTCTTGGATGCCAACGTTTCCTTGTAGTGATCCTGAGCAAGAAGAGTATTCCGATCAACACAATTTATACCCAGCCAATTTACCTAACGCAAACTCTCCTAGAAGTAATCTGCCCTTGGCTGATATTACTGGAAACACCGTTTTCAACTATCTAGAAGGAAGTGTTGGGTATAATGATGACGGACAGCTTGTTTATGAACCTCGTGCATCACACAAGGGAAATGCTGCGAGAGCTCTTATGTATATGTCTACCTGTTATAATGGAATAGGCGGATTAAATTGGGGAATTCCAAGCAATCAAAGTCAAGAAACTTTGAGAACTTGGCATTTTAATGATGTGCCAGATAATTACGAAATTGCCAGACATGAGTACATCTACAACCTGCAAGGAAATAGAAACCCATTTATTGATTCTATAGATTTTGCTTGCTTCATTGATTTTTATCAAATGACATACGATACTGATTTGTGCGGTAACATAGGTCTTTTAGAACAAATGGAAAGTAATTTTTCTGTTTTTCCAATCCCTGCAAAAAATGAAATTTACGCTCAAATCAATGGTTTAAATATTAAATCATATACATTGACCAATTCATCTGGTCAAATTTTGATTAACGCAACAAATACAGAT
Organism: Crocinitomicaceae bacterium; assembly: GCA_036782275.1. Lineage (GTDB taxonomy): Bacteria > Bacteroidota > Bacteroidia > Flavobacteriales_D > Crocinitomicaceae > UBA952. Next base: position 6,093 of record DAIPZI010000018.1, on the reverse strand, counting down.
ACGCCAGTCGTTATGATCAATACCTCCGCCCTATCCTCTGGCACATATATATTAACAGTTCTAACGGATAAAGGGGTTCTAGATAAGAAAGTTAGCATTGAATAAAACCAAGTTTTTCATATCATTATTTATATTCGGTGCAGGCCTTTCGGCTTGCACTCGTCATTTATATATAGAAACAGCACCACAGATTAAGGTAGAAAAATCGACCAAAGAATCGGTTGTCATGAATGAAATCATTCAGCCCTACAGAAAAGAACTAGATGAAAAAATGAATATTGAGATCGCCTCTTCAAATGCGAATTTCATTGTACAAAGACCTTCATCGAATCTCATGAATTGGATGGCTGATGTGGTGTTTACGAATCAAACAAAAAATGTAAGATTGTCTAAACCTGCATTCTGCCTGCTAAATACAGGAGGAATAAGGTCCAGTATTGGTATTGGACCTGTCTACTTGGGAGACCTGTATAAATTAATGCCATTTGATAACACGATCATATGGGCCAGACTGCCCATAAAAGAATTAAAATCGATTGAATTATACTTAACAAAAACTGGAGGAGAACCCATTTCAAACATTACCATGAAAAATGGAATGATACAATTTAATGGCTTTGATAAAACAGACGTTGAAGATTTTTGGGTAATTACATCCGATTATCTCTTTAACGGAGGAGATCACATGGATTTTTTTCAAAAAAGTATTGAAACCATAGAAACAAACAAATTGATTAGGGAAGTTGTGATTGAAGAGGCAAAAATACAAGGGCAATTAGTTAATGATGAAAACAGCCGGATAAAGTGAAAAGAAGATCGTTTTTCCAGCAATTCATTTTAAGCACAGGAGGTATACTTTTGGCTCCAAATATTTTGGCTCAGGCTAAAACTAAAAAAGCAAAAAAAATCACGATACTACACACCAATGATACCCACTCAAATATTGACCCTTTCCCTGACAATCACTCAAAGTATCCCGGCATGGGTGGAGTGGCAAAAAGATTTGAAATCATTGAAAAAATTCGAAGTAAAGAAGACAATGTAATCTTGCTAGATGCAGGAGACATATTCCAAGGCACTCCATATTTTAATACATTCAATGGCAATATTGAAATGAAACTCATGAGCAAAATGGGGTATGATGCCAGCACTATGGGTAATCACGATTTTGACATTGGGCTTGAAGGATTTAAAGCTGCAAAAAAACATGCTAACTTCCCCTTTCTATGTTCTAATTACGACTTCTCGAATACTGTATTACAAAATGAGACAAAGCCTTACCAAGTATTTAATAAAGGTGGGATTAAAATTGGTGTATTTGGTATAGGTGTTGAATTGGATGGATTGGTTTCGAAAGGCAACTACGGTGACACTGTTTACCAAAACCCCATAAAGGTGGCAAACCGAACCGCTGATATCTTAAAAGAAGAAGGCTGTGATTTAATCATTTGTTTATCCCACCTTGGGTTTTCCTATGATAGTAGAGAAAAGGTTTCAGATCTCGTATTGGCCAGCCAAACACAAAACATACACGTTATTATTGGAGGACACACACATACATTTCTTGAAAAACCGATTATCGAAAAGAACCTCATCGGTGAACTTGTATTAGTCAATCAGGTTGGATGGGCAGGCCTTCAGCTCGGAAGGATTGACATCGATATCAGCTCAAAAATGAAAAGAAAAAGTAATATTGAAATTATTTAACCTCCCAAAAGAATGATTATCTTTCATTAACTATTTATGAAGTATTGGTTGCCTACTATATCGGTTTTAGTGATAGCTATTTGCTCTTGTTCTAAAGAGGTAGAAATTGATATTCCCGGTTATGTGTCTGAACTTGTAGTTGACGGTACTATTGAGACAAATCAACACCCCTTGGTTCTTTTAAGTACCTCTGCAGATATATATTCCGCTACAGACTTAAGTGCTTATCTTACTGGTTTCGTATATGACGCGGAAGTAGAAATCATCTGTGACAGTGACACATTCGACCTCGAGCTCTACAATGTGGCTGATCTCCCTCTTCAATCGCAATACAAATTGGCTGAAATGTTACGTCTAAAAAAACACAGTGAAATTTTACAGATTCCAATAATGGCCTACTCAAATACATTCATGACAGGAGAAGTTGATAAAGAATATACCTTGCATATTCGCCATGACAATAAAAACTACTTGGGCACAACGAAAATTGAACCTCCTACCCCATTGGATTCAATTTATTGGAAGTTGGAACCTGAAACTATTGAATATGGTTACTCATGGGCCATATTATCAGATACACCCAACCAATTCGACGGGTACAAATGGGAAGTTAAAAGAACGAATCTCAAATCAAATGGTTTACCAAAAGACGATATCTTTAAAAGAGGAAGAGGAGGCTATTTTGACGACCAATACTTTGATGGCATATCTTTTGAATTCTTTTATGAAAACCCCATGAACCGAAAAGATTCAACACACCTCAAGGAATATAGAAGGTATTACCGCTTGGGTGACACTGTGGTCGTGAAATTTTCAAAAATGGATGAAAACGTCTTTACGTATTACGACGCTAAGCTCAATCAAATCGTAAATTCAGGCAATCCATTCTCTACTCCAATTAATGCTCCGAGTAATATGAGTGAAGGTGCTTTGGGTATTTGGGCGGGTTACAGCCCTTATTACGATACTTTATACTGTTATCCATAAGTAAAATATAGGATTTAACTATCTTTGCCTCCAAATTCATATTATGTCATTAAACGAAGTTCGTGTTCGCTTTGCTCCATCCCCAACGGGACCATTACATATGGGCGGGGTAAGAACAGCCTTATATAATTACCTTTTTGCAAAAAAACATCAAGGGAAATTTATTATACGCATCGAAGATACCGATCAAACTCGCTTTGTTCAAGGTGCTCAGGATTATATTCTTGAGTCTCTAAACTGGTGTGGAATTAGCCCTGACGAAGGACCTGGTATAGGTGGAGAATACGGGCCATATATTCAATCTGAAAGAAAGTCGAGCTATAGAAGTTTTGCGGAACAGCTCATTGAAAATGACAAAGCATATTATGCATTTGATACCTCTGAAGAGTTGGACCGAATGAGATCTGAGGCAAAAAAGATGGGGATGCCTAATTGGCAATATAACGGAGTAAGTAGAATGAATATGAGAAATTCACTCACACTACCAAAATCTGATGTCGATAAGCTATTAGAGGAGGGAACTCCATATGTAATCAGAATGAAGATGCCTAGAAACGAAGAGGTTCGTTTCCAAGATATCATAAGAGGATGGGTTGTTGTAAACACAAACAACTTAGATGATAAAGTCCTCTTTAAAAGTGACGGAATGCCGACCTACCATTTAGCAAATATTGTCGATGACCATGCCATGAAAATCAGTCATGTCATTCGAGGAGAGGAATGGTTGCCTTCTGCTCCCCTCCATGTGCTTCTTTATGATGCTTTTGGATGGCAAAGACCTGAATTTGCTCATCTTCCACTACTCCTCAAACCTGACGGAAATGGCAAGCTGTCTAAAAGAGATGGAGATCGTTTAGGTTTTCCTGTTTTTCCGATTGACTGGACGACTGCTGAAGGAGAATTGTATTCTGGATATCGTGAAAAAGGATATTTCCCAGATGCATTTATAAATATGTTGGCATTTCTTGGATGGAATCCGGGAACAGCACAAGAAATCTTTTCTCTTGAAGAATTTGTTGAAGCTTTTACACTTGATAGAGTCTCTAAAGCGGGTGCCAAATTTGATCCGGAAAAAACCAAATGGTTCCAGCAGCAATATTTAAGAAATAAAGATGACCTTTCTTTGGCTAAGATCATTTCCAATTCAACGGATTTAAACCTATCTGATGAAAGTCTTAAAACCATTTGCGCACTCATGAAAGAAAGAGCAACCTTTCCATTAGATATTTTAAATGACGGAAGCTATCTTTTTGAATCGCCGAAAAACTATGATGAAAAAATGATTTCAAAAAAATGGAAATCTAACACCACTGAAATCATGGAAAATTGGAAGCTTACGCTAGCGAAGCTCAATACTTTTGATGCTGAGACGATTGAATCTTCTTTTAAAGCGTTTTTAAACTCAAATGAACTTGGTTTTGGGGCGGTATTATTGCCTTTCCGTATTCTCGTAACTGGTGTAGGTTCCGGACCTGGTATGTTTGACATATCATCATACTTAGGTAAAGAAGAAGTATTAACAAGAATCGATATAGGACTGCAACATGTAGCCAAATTAAAACATGAAGCATAATATCTCAGTTGAAGGAATAAAGGTTTATGCCTTTCACGGTTGTCTTGACGAGGAAGAAAAAATCGGTGGACACTATATTGTTGATGTATTTATTGAAACAGATTTCACAAAGGGAGCTCTTGAGGATAACCTTGAGCATACAATTGATTATGTTTGGGTAAATAAAGTCGTAAAAGAGGAAATGTCTATTCGATCAAAACTCATTGAATCTGTTGGTCACCGCATTATGGAACGACTTAAAAATGAAAGATTCAATGCGAAATATAAGGTAGTCATTCACAAGCTTACCCCCCCTATTAATGGCGACGTAGATTCCGTGTCAATTTCTATTGGGGAGTTTTAGACAGTCTTTTTTCACTTTGAAGGGAATGAATGTAATTCAATCCTGATTCAAGTCCAGTCCTGTAATCCAATTCAATATTTTTTACTGAATTCGTAAAGATATTGGAATTCAAAACGAAATCCGGAGCAATTTGATCGATCTTAATATTTGAAGGAAGCGTGTCAATATAGTCTATAGACTCCTTTATTTTAATTTGAAAATTCTCAACATCTGCTTTGATCTTTTCATTGGCCCTGATAAATTTTGAGGCGAAATATTCAGGTCTAAGCATACTTGGTTTAAAGTTGTGATGTGTGGTCCGAACCAATACGATATCGGTTGCCCCGTTGTCTACAGCCCATTTAATGGGAATTGGATCAGAAATCCCCCCATCTGAATAATGAACATCACCAACCAAATGCTTACCCTTTGTTAACATTGGAACTGTGCTTGCCGCAATAGTCAAATCAACCCAATTTTCTCTGGTTGGCTTATGGTACTCCGTTGAACCATCACTGGTATTTGTAAGAACGATATAATAATCCTTTCCCTCAAGTTCCTGAAGTGCTTGATCAAAATCAAAAGGGAATTCTTTATAGGCAATATCATAAAAGAAGTCAAGATTCATGAGACCTTCAGAAAATGCCTTTGTGTATTTCACAAATCGATCATCTTGACAAAGCGTACGCATACACTGATAGAAAAACCCGTATTTTTTACTTAAAAAATAAGATAATGCGATACAACCACCAGAAACTCCTATATATGAATCAAAAGGATTGTGAGACTGCATTTGAAAAGCATCCATTACACCTGCCGAAAAGGAAGTCTTAAATCCCCCTCCCTCAAGAATCAATACTTTTTTGTTCTCAAACATTACGAGTCCTATTTGCCGTTAAATTTAATGTAAAAAAATGTATTTAGAAATTTAATCCTTTCTTAAAAATATTCTGAGCTTTTCAAATGCTCTAGATCTGTGACTAAATTGATTTTTTTCTTCTGTAGACATCTGAGCAAAAGTTTTTTTAGATCCTTTTGGAATAAAAATCGGGTCATATCCAAAACCATACGTCCCTATTTTTTCACTAATAATATTGCCTTCGACCACACCTTCAAATTGATGGGTTTCATTTTGAATTCGGTAGGTGATGACCGTCCTAAATCTTGCACTTCGATTTGATTTGCCCTGTAGTTTTTTGAGTAATAGATTCATGTTTTGGTCTGCATTCTTATCTTCGCCGCCATATCGTGCAGAATAGACCCCCGGCTCTCCATCTAATGCATCTACTTCCAGCCCCGTATCATCAGCAAAACAAGGCATTTTAAATTGCTCAAAAACAGTATCTGCTTTTATTATTGAATTACCTTCTAAAGTTTCTGCAGTTTCTGGGATATCGTCACAATAAGAAAGCTCCTTCAAGGATAATAAATTAAACCCTTCACCTAAAAGGCTTTGAATTTCAGCTACCTTATTCTCATTATGGCTTGCAAAGATCAGTTTCAT